>CAYULH010000078.1:0-10875 GCA_964445645.1 uncultured Aureispira sp.
TGAATAAAAATCTTCCATTTTTTAACTTATAATTAATTTTGTCCACCTACTTACTGTTTCCTAAAAACACTTTTCACAAGATAGATTTTCATTGTTATCTCGTTTCAAAAATGGAATTAAGTCACATAAAATTCAGTAAAACAAAGATAGCAATTAATTTGAATAGCTACAGGGCTACTGCAGAAAGGAGGTTCAAGAAGAAGGGCTTCGTTGACTCGTATTGAATTCTAATTCTTGTAGTAAGAATTCTCCCATAGATTTGAGCCAAGAGAGTTCTATGGTATTGGCACTTGGGTCGTCTACCTCTTTTAACCAAGCCAAAATTTGTTTTTTGGCTTCTTTTTTGTCGAAATTAAAAGTAATTCTCTGACATAGATAACTGTACAAAGATTTGAGTAATTTTATAAAGTTCAAGTTTCTAATTTTACCTTTGTTGGAGTAAACACTGGATTTGCGCTGAATAAAACGACTGTGTTTTTCTAAGTAACTAGGAATGTCTGCTATTTCAATCTTATCTAGTTTAAATGCTTCAAAGAGGCTTTTGATTTCAAGGGTATTGCGTTGAATGATAAAATGAATTCTGTGTTCACGGTCAGGTAAGTCGCGGTCAGAAAATGCTTTAATTACGGCTTCCCAACGTTTGTGCAAGAAAAAGTTGTATGCCTTGGAGAGCATAGATACGTGGGGCGCATAGGTGGTTTGAATATAGTTGGTGTAGTCTGCATCAATATTTTCTAACAATTCTGTGTCTTCATTGATAAATGCAAGATAGAGCATATTGATAAAATCTTCAAAATAGATAAAGCCATCATTTTGGACAAGCCAATGATTGGTGAATGCTATTTTATAAACTTGATAGACATCGTGCAAGTCTAAATCTGTTTGACTAGTAGGAATGTAATAATTGGTAATGTTGACCAAATAATTAAATATTATCTCCTTGTCGTCTTTGAGAATATTAGAAGAATGTTGATCCAATAGGTCTAATACTTCTTTTAAATCTTGTTTCTGAAAAGGAGCCAATGCCAGTTGATAAACAGTAGCGTAAATACTCAAAATATGTCCATCATTATTATAAGTATATTGAGTCAATTCAGGCAGAGCAGGCAATTCCTCAATCAAGTAATTTTCTTTTGGGAATAAGGTAGCTCGATTTACTTTCTCTACCAATAAACGTAATTTTTCAATCCAGTAAAAGGTATCTAGATTGACCTCACTTTGATTGAGATAGAGTAGCGTTTCTTCCTTGTGGGTGTTGGTATTGGGGTGCAAATACAAGCTTCTGTAAAAAGAAGCATACTGTCGATATTCTTGTGGAGCAGGTTTGCTTGTATCATTAATAGTATTGCGAATACTTTGGTGCAATTCTTCAATATATACCGATTCTTCACGACGACACAATGCTTTTTGTAGCAAAAGTTCTTGCTCCAATTCTTGGGTCTTGAGTTCGGTGAGAATAAGATATTGTTTTAAATCATCAATCAATTCGGCATAGAGTGGTGTAAGTTTTTTTGAGCTAGATAGTTTGAGATAACTAGCTAGTTTTCTGGAATCAATTTGTTCTACTTCTTCTATAGAAGTAGCCCTATCCAGATACATAAACATCTTTTCGTGGCGCTCTGCTGTTTTGGTTGTTTTACCGCATTTTATTCTTTGCTTGAACGTTAATCGTTCAGCATGGGAGAGTGCCTTTATCAAATAAAAAGCAACTTTTTTCTTTTCCATTTTCGGGGACGTTTTTCTAGGATACAAAATGGGTTTAAAAAATTGATTTACATAAGATTACGGCAAAATAAGGATGCCCCAATTTTTGGTGAAAAAAGGGGAAATGGAGCAATTCCTGTCCTAGTGATTAGACAGAATCTATTTTATATTTGTATCAACAACTAAAACAAATAAGGGGACTTACTTTACACGTTGTTACGGGAACAAAAGGTAACTCTATAGGCACAATATTAAAGGGACAGCACATTGTGCTTATAGAATTAAATAATAACATAACTAAGAATCTTGTCAAGCTAGAAGGTTAAATCGTCTTTCAAACACCAGAAATACTTATTATTTACTAAAGGTTTTATACTTTTTATAAGACGGCTCACGCAAGCTTGATGCGAGAACTAGAACAAACATACGTTATTATTTCCTAATTTCCAAAATTCACATTTTCTTTTTTAATTTCTAAATGAAACTATTATGACGCGTTCTACATCATTTGCTCAGTTTGTTTTTTGTCTTTTTACATTAGTTGCTTTAACCTTTGACGTTGGTGCTTTCATTTCCAAAGGTTTTACTGCTCCCGGAGACGGAGGCCCTCGTGGTGTTATTCAAGAATATACTGGTGGCCCTATTGAGGTTACTCAAGCTAGCGACGAATATCTCGATATTATAGTAGAAGATGAAAACGGAAACGTTGTTACTACTACTACTACACAAGATGCTGTATCTACTATCTCTACTGCTGGTTGGGATGCTGGTGAATATACTGTTAAGACTATAGACAACAATGCTATTTATCAAGAAGATGTGATTGATGTTGAGTAAACAACTTCTATCTTTTTGCCCTACTCCAGTCAAGCACAGAGCCATCTCCCAATGCGAAATGCATTACCAAATAACCCTTTTTAATGATATGTAAACGAATAAGTTATGAACTCTTCTATAATCACCGACCTATATACTTTACTCTTTGTAGTATTAACTTTCTCTCTTTCTAGTAATATTGCCTATGCAAACGATGTAGAACCACGATTAAACCCTTCTATAGATATTACAATAGCTCCTAAAGATGCCAAAGGAGGCCCTAGAGGAGTTATTCAAGAAAGAAGTACAAGCACAATTATTGTTCAGCAACTTAATAACGATCAGTTGACCATTACTATTAATGATGCTAACGACAATCAGGTATATCATACTGTTACTACAGAACTAGTTACTGTTATTAGTACTGCTGGGTGGAGTGCAGGGAATTATGTAGTTATTACTAAAGATAGCTATGGTGACGCACAATACGATTATATCACTATAGACTAAGGAAAAGACAACTTTTTAAAGTTTTTTGGAAATAATTTTAGAGGTTTTTTTAGGAAAAAGGGGGTGTTTTAAATGGTTCTAATTCAGTGAGTTATAGCTATTTTTACTTGAAAAAAGGGGATAAGAAAAAGGGAAATTCATAACCTTTTGTCCTTGAGTAGAGAGATAAAGTGGCCTATATTTGTATCAACAACTAAAACAAATTAAGGGGATTTGCTAAAAGTTGTAATGAGATCAATCAAGCCTGTCCAATATGAACTTAAGGGACGAAGTTCGGATAGCACTAATCTTGTTGAGCTAGCAGCCTAGCAACTTAAATTATGTTAATTTGCGGCTGCTAGTATTTTTAAAAAATAACAATCACGAAAATATTAGTTAGGTTAGTACATACCGTTTAATTTATAGTATCACACACACACACAAATACACAGGAGACTAATTTTATTAAAGATAGTACCCTCTATAAAATTCAAATTGTACTTCCCACAATCTGAGCTGCCTTTCGTAGAAAGGCAGCTTTTTTTTTGCCCACAAACCAACAATTTTTTTGTAAAAAGAGTAGTTGCTTTTTTTGAATAATGAGCTGTTCTGTGTAAAGTAGTTTAAGAGTAATTATGTATAAAAAATACGTGTATATTTTTTATCTGGGAATTGGAGCAAACTTTTATAAGAATAATAAAAAGTCACGATGCAATTTCTCAAAGTCAGCCGTGTATTTTTTGTTACTGTTTTGGGGAGGGCGAAGTGTAATACTAGATTCTATGCAAGTACAATATTGTTGTTTCAATTCTAGCAAGACACGATTACTGTTTTTGCCTGCTCTTGGGATTACTGCTACTTTTTGGGCAAGCCACCAATTTTGAGTTTGAGCCACTTCTAAGAAGATGACTGCTTCTTGTTGTGGAAGAATAAGCGAAAAATTACCAGAAGGCTTCAGAAGCTGTTGAGCTGCACGGAGCAGGGTAGAAAAGTCTAAACTTATAGTGCTACGTGCTTGCCGTCTTGCTTGGTCTTGAATAAAAGAATGCTTGTCTTGAGGATAGTAAGGAGGATTGCAGATGATGCTATCATAATGGTGGGGGGGGGAGTGGTGTAAATAGTCTTGTAGGGCATAGGGAAAGAGAGTAAGACGATTCGTCCAAGGACTTTGTCCAAAATTGTGTTTGGCTTGATTTTGGGCATCAGTATCAATTTCTACAGCATCAATCAATGCTTTGGTGTTTCTTTGTGCAGCCATTAGTGCCAGCAAACCTGTTCCTGTACCTATATCCAAAATAGAAGAAGCCTGAGCAATATTTGCCCAAGCTCCTAATAAAACTCCATCTGTGCCAATTTTCATAGCACATTTATCTTGCGAAAGCTGAAACTGTTTAAACTTAAAAACAGACACTAGCCTAAAAATCTAAGTCCAAATCCAGATCATCGTCTAGGTCTAAGTCTAAACTGTCATTGCCTTGGTCACTTCCATCATCTAAGTTGATATCGTCATTTAATCCCAAATCTGCATCACCTGCAAAAGATTCTGGCTCCGGTGCTGGTTCATCAAGCCCCAAATCCAAGTCTAGGTCATCATCTCCAAAATCCAAATCTAAATCGTCAAATTCGCTGCTGTCGTCCAAATCCAAATCACCCAAATCCAAATCGTCATCCAAGTCCAAATCTAAATCCAAATCGTCATCCAAATCTAAATCCATATCACCCAAATCTAAATCCAAATCCAAGTCCAAATCATCACCCAAGTCTAAGTCGAGATCCAAATCTAAATCCAAATCCAAATCATCACCCAAGTCCAAGTCGAGGTCATCCAAATCCAAATCTAAATCATCTAAATTCAAATCAAGATCATCTAAATCTAAATCTTCACCACCACCACCAGCACCATCATTGGGTTCTTCATAAATAAGGACATCTAAATCTTGTTCTTTAAAAAGAGCATATTTGAGTTGAGTACCATCAAACCACATACAAGTAGGATCTCCAAAAGAAAATCCTTTAGAAGTCATTCTACGATCGTTTGTTATAAAGGAGTTGTTCTCCTCATCACCAAGCAAGCGCATAACGGTCATTTCTTGGTTTGACTCCTTGTGGCGTACCAAATCTCCAATTTCCATTTGTAAAGGCGTTATAATTTTTGTGAGTAAGAAAAAGATGTATCAAAAGAGAGAAGAACTAGTTAGTCTGCTTCTCCAACCGGAACCAAAGACCCATCCGCATAAACTAAAGTAGCAGCTTTGAACGATTCTTTTTTGATTTTGATATTATCCTCATTAATAACATGCTGCCATTCACAGAATACATCTCCGGGGTTAAAGCCTTTCATGAGAGCCATTTTTTCGCGTGCTCCTTCATTGTCTTTGTAAACATAAGTTATGATCATGTCAGGTCCACCAGATTTGAGGCGAACAACTTCTCCTTTTTTTGGCATAAATTATCAATTTGTATGGTGAAGCAAAATACTCCAAAATTACTTTACGAGTAATTTTTGAAGCTTTTTACAAGATATAAAATATAGACAATATTTTACATCTTAAGAGCTCTATTTTTAGAAGTTGTTTAAAAAATCTGGCAGAATGCCTTCTAGGTACTTACCAAGGGGCTATGGATATTTTCATAAACAACTTCATTGTATTATTCGATACACGGTATCAAATAATACAGATCGCTTTGCGAGTCTTCAAGATGATAATCAACTATGGCCTACAAAATAAAAAATCCTTTGGTCAGCATTGTATGCTGACCAAAGGAAATGCAATCACTTACAATAAGAACGACTAGGCTAAAGACTAACCGTAGCTTTAGGAGCAGCCGCTAATATTTCTTCATTAGCTTTGGCCTTGTATTGTTCAAAATTTTCTACAAAAGAATTGGCCAGCGTTTGTGCTTTGGTATCATAAGCATCCTTGTCTTTCCAAGTATTACGTGGATTGAGTACCTCGTTAGGAACATTGGGACAAGTAGTGGGTGTTTGCAAGCCAAAAATTGGCAATTCTACAAAATCTACTCGATCCAAGGCCCCATTGAGTGCTGCAGCAATCATAGCACGAGTATATCGAAGCTTTATACGCTTCCCTGTGCCATAAGCTCCACCAGACCAGCCTGTATTAATCAACCAAATATTAACATTGTTGGCTTTCATACGTTCTCCTAACATTTCTGCATAGCGAGTAGGGTGCAAAGGCAAGAAAGGAGCACCAAAACAAGTAGAGAAAACAGTTACAGGCTCTGTAATACCTGCTTCTGTACCTGCTACCTTGGCTGTGTAACCAGAAATAAAATGGTACATCGCTTGTCCGGGAGTCAACTTAGAAATGGGAGGCAATACGCCAAAGGCATCACAAGTCAAAAAGAAAATATTTTTGGGTAATCCGCCTTTTGAGGGGCGCAAGGCATTCTCAATGTGCTCAATTGGATACGATACTCTAGTATTTTGTGTAATATCCACATTAGTGTAATCAGGAGTGCGTGTACCTTCATGAAACTTGATGTTTTCCAGAATGGCTCCAAACTTAATAGCATTGTAAATTTCAGGCTCATTTTCTGCGGATAAATCAATGGTCTTGGCATAGCAGCCACCTTCAAAATTGAAGACACCTTCATCTGACCAACCATGTTCGTCATCACCAATTAAGTTTCTATTGGGATCGGCCGACAAGGTTGTTTTTCCTGTGCCCGAAAGCCCAAAGAATACAGCGGTGTCGCCATCTTTGCCCATATTGGCCGAGCAGTGCATAGACAATACATTGCGCTCGTGCGGCAATACATAATTCAAAACAGAAAAAATTCCTTTTTTGATTTCACCTGTATATCCTGTACCTCCAATCAAAATCACTTTGCGAGAGAAATTTACAATAGCAAAATTGTGTTGGCGTGTACCGTCTTCAGCAGCTACAGCCATAAATTCAGGCGCACAAAGAATTGTCCATTCTGGGTTCATTGCTAGGATTTCTTCCTCAGTTGGACGCAAAAACATATTATTTGCAAACATGGCTGACCAAGGTTTTTGGGCAACCAAGCGTATGTTGAGTCGATAATTGTCATCTGCACAAGCATAAGCATCGCGCACATAAACTTTTGTTCCTTCTAAGTAGGAGACCACTTTGTTGTAAAGACGGTCAAATTTTTTGCTGTCAAAAGCTATGTTGATAGCATTCCAATCTACTACATCAGCAGTATTTTTATCTTTGACAATAAAGCGATCTTTAGGAGAACGCCCTGTAAACTCGCCAGTTTTGATAACCAAAGCGCCAGAATCAGCCAACACCCCTTCGCCCATAGCAATAGTGTGCTCTACCAATTCAGGAACTGATAAGTTCCAATAAGCAGTTACATTTTTGAGACCAAGCGTAGTTAAATCTGCGTTGGGACTTTTGAGACCTACGTTCTTCATTAGTCATGTTTTTTTGTTAAACACCCGTGACAGGAACTATTGGATAATCTGCAATCAAACGAACGTTCGTACAATATTAGTTTTGTGATTTGGCAATAGCTGAATTTTCCTGCAACTAAGGTATCTAAATTTAAAAATAGAATTTTTTTTTTGAAAAGTACCTACCTACTAATCATATCATTTTGCTTGTAACTTCTTAGGGGATTTATGAGATCAAGACATTTATGGATAAAATTATTAGGAGTACTATTGCTTGTATTACAACAATTTAGCCGTTTTGTTGTGATTTATGTCTTTTGACTAATAAGTTGTAAAAAAAAAGCAGTTCTCCGATTTGTATGGGAAAACTGCTGTTATGTTTTAATTTGAAGCAGGCAATTTGCCAGGATAAATAGCTAATGCTTTTTCTAAACAATCCATAGCTGCGTTTAAATCATCAACATTTAGAACATAGGCTATACGTGCTTCTTGTTTACCTAAATTATCCGAGTCATAAAACCCAGCTCCGGGGGCCATCATAACAGTTTTACCTTCATGGTCAAACTCTTCTAGCAACCATTGACAAAATTTGTCACAATCATCTACTGGAAATTGGGCAAATGCATAAAAAGCTCCCTTGGGGTTGGGGCAGACCACACCGTCCATAGCATTTAATCTATTAACCAGTGTTTCGCGGCGTTTATTGTATTCGTCAGTTACTTCTTCAAAATATTCTTGTGGTGTATCAATTAGACCTTCGCCCAAGATTTGAGCAATAGTAGAGGGGCTAAGACGGGCTTGAGCAAGTTTAAGTGCTTCGGCCATAAATTCAGCATTCTTAGATAATACCAATCCCATACGTGCACCACAAGCACTGTAACGTTTGGATATAGAATCAATAACTACTGCATGTTCTTCTAAGCCCTCGATAGATAGGGCAGAGGTGTGTTGTTGTCCTTCGTAGCAAAAATCTCTATATACTTCATCTACCACCAAGAACAAATCGTGTTTTTTTACAATCTGGCACAATTGCTCCAATTCTTCTTTAGAATACAAGTAACCTGTAGGGTTGCTGGGATTACAAATAAGAATTGCACGTGTTTTGTCTGTGATTTTCTTTTCAAATTCCTCTATAGAGGGCAATGCAAAATCATCTTCGATACGAGCTGTGATAGGAACAATATCAATATCCAAACTCTTAGCAAAACCATTATAATTGGCATAAAAAGGCTCAGGTACAATAACTTCATCTCCTGAGTTGGCACAAGTTAACATAGCAAACAATAGTGCTTCAGAACCACCATTGGTTACAATCATTTGCTCTGTATTGACCTGTATATTGTAAGTTTTGTAGAATTCAACCAGTTTCTTTCTATAAGAAATAATACCCGCAGAATGTGAATAGGCAATAACGCTCAAATCAGCAGTTTGCAAGGCATCAACGCCCACTTTGGGGGTTTTGATGTCTGGTTGACCAATGTTTAGGTGAAACACATGAATACCTCTAGATTTAGCAGCTTCTGCATAAGGTACTAAACGACGAATGGGAGACGCTGGTGTTTGTTGGACACGTTTTGCAATGGATGGCATGTATGATTTTTATAGTATATAATGATAAATAATACCAATAGAGTTGATCGGATAATTCGATCACTCGTAGAGGTTAAAAATGTTTGTGAAACAGTCAGTTATTGTAAAAACAACCATTTCTTATTTTTTACCAAATGATAGGACAAAGATACAAAAGCCCTAGAAAGAATGCGAAATTGTACCATAATTATTTGCCAATTCAACTGCTAGTAGTACGCTTTGAACCCCTGTAATGGTTGGAAAACATAAAGATACACAGCCTATGATTTTTGGTAAAAAATGTTTCTTTCTGCCAAGTAATTTACAATAAAGTCAAAACAGGCACTATGACGACCTATGAGTTCGGGAGGCAAAATACCCTTGTCAGGGATAAGCCCTTGTAAAAAAGCATTGACAGCAGCAGTAGCCGTGTAGCCTGTTGTGCGAGCCATAGAAGAAGTTTGTGTAGATTTGGAATAATAATCCAGTAAGTTATACGTGATTTCCTCGTCTACTCCTGCCTCATTCTCCCCTTTAATAGTCACGCGCATTACCGTCAATTCCTCCTCATCTGGGTAGAGTTTCCAGTTGTCAAACAAGATACGTGCTGTAAAATCTATAGGTTTGACCAATTGCCCTTGGATAGACAAAGGTTCTTGATTAAAGAAACCACTAGCTTTTAGCACCTTGATATATTCTACATGATTGGGATAACGCAGTGTTTTTTCTTTCATGTTGGGAATATGCGCCATTGTAAATAGTAGCGAACGCAATCCATCTGTATTAAATGCCTCCAAGGTTCCCACACCATCAAAATCCATATACTCACAATCACTCAAAGCAGGACGTGTTATAATATTGCCGTGCTCCACATAACGAGCAGGACGAGTATATTCCTCTATTACATCAATTGGCGAAAATGGAGCTTTGTATTGAAAAGGCCATTGCTTAACCAAAGGCAAGCCACCAACAAAACACTCAAATGATTTTATTTTCAATTGCTCATTGTGATACCCTAGCAATATATTACCCATTCCGGGGGCAACCCCACAATCTACAATAGCTGTTACCCCATGCTGCTTGGCCAGTGCGTCCAATTCCAACGCATTTTGTTCAAAGAAAGAAATATCTACTACATTCTTCTTGTTCAAAATCAATTGGCGCAAGGTTTCAAAACCCAGAAAACCCGGAACAGCACAGATGACCAAGTCGGGCATTATTACAGCCTTTGCCAAATCTTCGTGATTGGTCACATCCAACATTAAAGTCGTGAGCGTAGGGCATTTTTCCTGAACGGTCGCCAAAACATCAGGATTCATATCTGCTAATGTTACTTGATGTTGTTGGGCCAAATCAATAGCCATTGCAGATCCTACCATACCCGCTCCCAATACTAAAAGTTTTGCCATAATTGAGGTTTGTTATAAAATGTCTAATGACACAAAAAGCATATTGCATTAGTGTCTAAAAATATTTTTAAGAGGGTTTTGGAATTATAATTACCGATGAGCTTTGCAGCCACTTGGCTCATTTATGCTGTTAATAATTGGTTTATCAATGGGTTAGAAATTTGATAAAGGAATAAGATTAGACCATTGTTTTTGCCAACTTTCAATTCTTAAACAAACTTTATTATCATCAACAATTACCCTATTGCTAATAACGTAAAAAAATAGGAATCTACAGTAAATTGTGTGATGAATGTTGCTGCTTCAAAAAAAGGTAAAAAAATAAGCAATATTTAGCATCTACTTTTCATAGTATTGCTATATTGTAGTATTATTTTCTAATAGGAAAAATAAAAATTCTCAAAGAAGATTAAATTAATAAGATGTTGGTATATTATATTAGTTTTATTTATTTGGAATACCTGTTTTTCTTGTATCAAAATATGAAAGGAATTATTTTTT
>CAYULH010000078.1:10885-24765 GCA_964445645.1 uncultured Aureispira sp.
CTTGAAATAAAATTTGTTTTTCAATAAAAAAAAGAAAAACACCTTTATCAAATTGAGAAAAATAGCTCCACTATATGGAGTAAGCTCCATTTGTTTTTGAAAAATCATTTGTGCTATACTTAAATTTTTACCTATATTTAGGCAGCTCTAAAAGAAAATTATTCAATAAAGAATAAAATAAAAGTAAGAGCTTTAATAAGTTGAAGTGTAATTAACGAATACACTTAATTTTGATTGTAGTTGTTTGTTTTTCGATTTTTTCTGTTTGTTATAAAATAAACGTATTTTATCGCCACATGTCTAGGTAAAATGCACTAGAAGTATATCTCTATTTTTTTTCTGATTGTAAAGTGTGAAATTATCTTCCAAAAAAGTAACTGTTTCTACAATATTTACCCTCAATTCTGCAAAGATAGAAGAGATAGTAAATTGTTGGCAAGCAGCTTGGCAAGCAGACAATGAATTGGAAGTTATAATTCCATTAGAGGCATGGAAAGTAGAGGCGGTTTTGTGGCTAGAATCTATACAACAAAAGGAAGAATTAACAAATTACTCTTTTTGGGAAGGTCTAACCAAACTACCTTTCTCAAAAAGCCATTGGAATGCCTTATTGTTACAATTAGATAGTGCCTTAGAACATTGCCAAGTTGAACTAGAGCAACAAGAAAAAATAATCGAATCAGTGTTGTTGATTCAACAACAATATTTTTTTTCTAAACAAACTAAACACTCATCTAATGAGTTTGTTGTACTACGAAGCAACACATTAGACGATATTACCATACAAACCACAAGAGGAAAGAGTAAGTTGACAATCATGAACGAAGAAAAAATGAATTACCAAAATTTATTGCAACAAACTGTAGATGCTTCTTTCTGTCGCTTGGAATACAACAGGGACGGGATAATTATTGATGCCAATCAAAATATAGCCGATTTATTACTTTATGATAATATTGATGATCTTGTTGGCATGCATATAGACGAGCTAACAGGACGAGAGGAAAATGAAGATGAAGTGGCATTGTTTTGGGAAAACCTTGTAGCTGGCCAGACTCAAAAAATACAATATCGTTGCCTAACCAAAACAGGCAAAGAAGTATGGTTGGAATCTTCCTTTACACCACTTTTTGACGAGAACAAAGAAGTGACCAAGGTGATTAATATTGCTATGAATATTACATCCCAAAAGCTAGAGGCACTAAGTACACGAGCACTCAAAGAAGCAGTAGATCGTTCTTTTGCTCGTATAGAGTATGATTTAGATGGTAATATTATTACTGGTAATACTAGTTTTTTATTGGTTGGAGGAGATCTTGATATTAGTGCTGTAAATGAAAGAGAAATTCCCATGTTTATGGAGGACAATTTCTACAACAGTACTTTTTATGGCGTGTTGTGGCAAAACCTGATTAATGGTGAAAGTCATTCAGCAGAATATAAACGCATCAATTCAAAAGGCAAGATGGTTTGGACTAGTACCGTTTTTGCCCCAGTAAAAGACGAGGAAGGCAATGTAAATCGCGTAATAGAAATCTCAACAGATGTTAGTGACCAGAAAAAATTCTTGAATGCCATCAACGATGTTATCGAAGAAGCTGGTCAAGAGGGTAGATTAGATGCACGTTTGGATGCAAGTACTGCTGTGGGCGATTGGAAAAATTTAGCAAGTTCTGTTAACTTGTTATTAGAATCAATAGCAATGCCTGTATCGGAGCTTGGAGAGGTAGTTGGATTGTTGGCTCAACGAGATTTATCTGTTAGATTTGATTCTTTTGTAGAAGGAGATTTAAAAAACCTTGGAGACGAGCTGAATATAGCTATTGAGAGTATTGCACATTTGATGGCTCAAATTTCTCAAATAGGAGATTTAGTAGCAGCATCGGCAGAGGAAATGTTGGTCAAAGGAGAAGAAATGAAAAACACCACGTTTGAAGTGGCTTCGGCTACCCAACAAATGGCAGAAGGTGCTCAACAGCAGGCTCAACAGACGGATGAGGCTAGTAAAATGATGGATAATGTATTGGTATCGGTAGATTCTATGGCGCAGAAAGCCAGCAAAATTAATGAATCAGCTATGGTAGGTCAAGAAAACTCTACCAAAGGATTAGATACCATCAAACAGGTAGTAGGCAATATGGGGCAAATTCGAGAATCAGCAAATAGTACTTCTACTTCTATTGAAGCATTTGCCGAGCGTTCAGAAGAAATTGCACGTGCCTTGAGCGTTATTACAGATATTGCTTCACAAACCAATCTCTTGGCATTGAATGCAGCTATTGAAGCTGCTCGTGCTGGTGATGCTGGACGTGGATTTGCAGTAGTAGCCGAAGAAATTCGAAAACTCGCAGAAGGATCGCGTCGTTCTGCTACAGAAATCGAAAAGGTAATCCGAGAAGTACACAAGGATATTTCTATGGCATCCAAAGCAATTGACTATATGGAAAAAAGCGTAAAACTTGGTATAGAAGCATCTAAGAAAGCAGAGGAGGTATTTGAAAGTATTGAAGGATCGACCAAAGAAACCTTGGGTTTATCAACGGAAATCGTGGATGCTACAGAAGAACAACGTGCTTCAATTCATGCTACTGCCCGAAATATTGAAAAAATTGTTATTGTAGCAGAAGAAACAGCCTCAGGAACAGAACAAGTTGCTAATTCTAGTCATGTTTTGAGTCAAGGAATGAATGAAGTTACCGCAACCAGTGAAGACTTGGCAAAAGTAGCTGCTCAACTCCAAGAAAACATTTCTAAGTTTAAACTTCCAGAGGATTAATACAATGGTAGAAAAAAAACAATATACACTAGATGATGTCCGTAAAGAGGCTGCTAATTATCAAGAACAACAAGCTCCCACCGAACTTATACAATTAGTTGTTTTTAAATTAGGAGGCGAATCTTATGGTCTATCAATCGATCAAGTCAAAGAAGTTGTTTTAACACCACAGGTTGCTAAAATGCCTCAAACCCCTATTTACATCAAGGGGCTTTCCAATATTCGTGGAAACATTATTGCAATCATGGATTTGGAGCAAAAGTTTGGCTTGCGACGAGGTGATGTTTCAGAAGATGAATTTCAATACACATTGGTGATTGAAGACGAAAAATATAAGATAGGGGTTTTGGTGAGAGATGTGCCTGATACCGTTACCGTACCTGTTGAGGATATAGATCGTGCTTCAGACTTTGTACAGTATTCTTCTTTGGATGCCCGTTGTTTGGTGGGAGTGGTTACAGCCAATGAGCGTCTAGTTATTTTGATAGATATTATTAAAATGGTAGAGGTAGAAGGAATAGAAACAGATTATTAATTTTTATTGTTAGTAACCTTGAATGACTACATTAGTACAATGTACTTAGCTACTAAGTCCCAATAGATTATTAAAAAAGTGCCTTTATAGTTGGTTTTTGTCAAATGAAAGCGAACTACTAAAACAAGATTATAAAATGAGCAAACGAGTATTAATAGTGGATGACTCCCTATACATGCGTACAATGATTAATTCTGCTTTAACGTCTGCAGGATACGAAGTTGTGGGGCAAGCTGCTAATGGTGAAACCGCCATTGATTTAGCAATGGAATTAGAGCCTGATTTGATTACCTTGGATAATATCTTGCCTGATATGATTGGTACAGATATTTTGAGAGTACTCAAACAGGAAGAAAAGTTAACTTCAAAAATCATTATGATTAGTGCAGTAGGACAAGATTCTGTTATACAAGAAGGAATGACACTTGGAGCTGCCGCTTATGTAGTAAAACCATTTACTACAGAAAGCCTCTTAGAAGTGATTAATAAACAGATGGAAGACTAGTTGGTTTGAGTACAATAAACCCTATTAAGGTACTTATAGCAGATGATTCTGCTATAATGCGTGTGTTAATCCAACAAATTATTGGTGATGATCCTGCTGTGCAAGTCATAGGAGAGGCCAATGATGGACAATCGGCTTTTGAAAAAACGCAAGAACTGCGTCCTGATGTGGTATTGATGGATTTAACAATGGGAGATTTTGATGGTAAGTATGGGGTAGCCAAGATTATGGAATATTGTCCTACACCAATTCTTATTTTATCCGCAATGGGTAACATTGATATGCAACCCATACTCGAAACACTAGCACTTGGTGCAATAGATTATATCAATAAGCCTGTTAAGAACCGTGTAAATATGCAAGAGGTAAAGCAGGTATTACTAGATAAAATCAAATTAGCCAGCAAGGTAAAACTATCAACGGTATCATCTACGAAAAAAGCTACGGCCAATAGTTTTAGACACTCTTTTGATGAGCAAGGATTAGCTTATGATTGTATTGTAATGGGGGCCTCAACAGGAGGGCCACGGTCACTAGAGTACATTTTGCAACATTTGCCAGAAAACTTGGCAGTGCCTGTATTTATAATACAACATATTCCTAGTTCTTTTGCACTTTCTTTTGCTGCACGACTCAATCAGTTGACACCTTTAGAGGTACGATTGGCAGCTTTAGAAGAATCGCCAAAGGCAGGGGTAGTTTATCTCGCATCAGGAGAAGGAAATCTGATTGTAAAACGTATAGGAGCAAAAGTTTACTTTAGTAAAACAGAAAAAAGAGGAGAGTTTCACAACAATCCTTCTGTAGATGTAATGATGAACTCTGTGGCCAAAGTATACAAAAATCGCTCTATTGGTTGCTTATTAACAGGTATGGGCAAAGATGGTTCGGTGGGGATGAAAGCTATTCGATTAGCAGGGGGATATACACTTGCAGAGAGCAAAGCCTCTTGTGTGGTATTTGGAATGCCCAGTGCTGCTCAACAAAATGATGCAGTGGTACAGATGGTGCATCTTAATGATATTCCAGGTTTTCTGGTAAGTTGCTTGTCTTAAGTAATGAAGTACATTTTACTTCTTTAAGTTAAATAGAATACGGAGGAATTAAGGATATATTTTAATCATGGCAAAGGAAGACGAATACAAGGAAATGTTTCTGGCAGAGGCACAGGCGAGCTGTGAAGAGATCGACCAGTTGCTGACGGAGTTGGAGAAAAAAACCAACAACCGAACTGCGATTGATGCCCTTTTCCGTATAACCCACACCCTCAAAGGCAATGCAATGGGGATGGGGCTAGATGGTATTGCAGCACTGAGCCATATTTTGGAAGATATCTTTGGGGTTGTTAAGCAAGGACAACTAACCGTAAGTCCTGCTTTGTTCCAATCTTTGTTTCGTGCTAGTGATGTACTAGCACAATTGGTACAAGCAATCAAAACAGAAGAAGTTGTTCGATACAAAGGTATTCTGACCAAACTTAAAGTTGCACTGCGAAAAGCAAAAGAAGAATCGGCCAATCAAACTTCTACACCTACCACCATAGAAGAGCCTGTGGAGGTGGTTCAAGATGATACAGGAGCAAATGCCCCATCTGGTGGACACAAGGTAGTACTATCTGAAATGGTACAAGTACCTGTACGCAAGTTGGATGAGTTGATGAATATAGTAGGAGAGTTGCTTATAGAAAAAGATACATTGATTGCACAACGGCAGGCAGTAGATTATAGCAGTACTACAGAGTTGGCCCGGCTACATCGTCTGACATCAGATTTGCAGTACAGTGTTATGAATGTACGTTTGGTTCAAGTAGGTTTCTTGTTTAATAAATTTCATAGAGTATTGAGAGATGCGGCTGTGGTAGAAAAAAAACAAGTGGATCTTGTTTTGGAAGGCACAGAAAGTGAAATTGACAGAAATGTACTCAAAGCCATCAGTGATTCTTTGGTGCATTTAGTGCGGAATGCTGTTGGGCATGGAATTGAGACACCAGAGGAGCGGCTCAAAGTAGGCAAAGCAGAGCGTGGAACAGTGACTTTGAGAGCTCGAAGTGGTAAGGATAGTGTATTTATAGAAGTGCAAGATGATGGGCATGGAATTGATATTGAAAAAATTAAACAAAAAGCCATCAAAAAAGGCTTGATTCTAAAAGAACATGCCGATACCATTTCTAGAGAAGAAGTACTGATGTGTTTATTTGAACCTGGATTTTCAAATGCCGAGGTGGTAACAGAGATTTCGGGACGTGGAGTAGGGTTGGATGTAGTGAGAATGGGCGTAGAAGCAATTGGTGGAAAAATTAATATAGAATCAGAACTTGGCAAAGGAAGTACATTTATCATGTCCTTGCCTGCTTCTATGGCTGTAAAACCAGCTTTGCTGTTTGAGCTTAACAAACAAGAGTTTGCAATTCCATTGTCATACACAGAGGCAGTTACCTCTTTGTCCAAATCAGATGTACATAAAATCAATACGGGCTTAGTGGCACGTTATCTTAATAAAGTTATTTCAGTTGTATTCCTAGCAGATTTGTTTGCTATGGAGTCTATGAAAGAAATTGACAAGCGAGGAGCGTTTTTTACACATTATGACAAGGTAAAAGACGATGCAGAATTACAATTAGTAATTGTAAGTTACAATCATCGATTTGTAGGTTTAGTCGTAGATAGGTTATTGCAACAAAAAGAGATTGTAGAAAAACAACTACCACATCCTATTCACAATGTGGCACTTTTTAGTGGTACTACTATTTTGGGAACAGGAAAAATGTGTCTGGTGTTGGATATAGCACGTATCATGGCACATTTATTTAAGGAAAAACGCTTAGGATTGTCAAAAATATAGGATACCAATTAGAATCTAGGTATTTATTACAATGCCTCTAAAAGATATACAAAATGCTAAACAATAAAGAATTACAAACAACCAAAGAAGTCGTATACAACGGCTTACAACACGCAGCCGAAGCCTTATCATTCTTTATGAAACAGCCAATGGCTGTAGTCCAAATGGATGTAAGTGATTTGGCAATAGAAAGCCGAGGCCCTGTATCTGTCGACAAAGGAGACGATGCTTGTTTATTGACCACTGATCTGGTAGGTGAAGTAGAAGGATTCTGTTGTTTGGTGTTTTCTAAAGACGAGGCTCATTTATTACAAAACAAAGCGTTGCCACCAGAGGTATTAGCTAATGAAGCTATGGCTGCTACTATGAGAGAAGCTATTTTGTTGGAGGTAGATAACATTATTGCCGCAGCAGTTATTACTCAATTCTCTAATCTACTTGGACGAAAGATGCATGGAGGGGTACCCAAGTTGCGCCGCTTTTCAAATGAAGGCTTGCAGTCCTTTGTTGAAGAGCGTCTAAAAGAAGGTGTGCATGTATTGACTTTTAATGCCGAGTTGAAAGCCAATGATGATTCTTTTAGCCCCGCTTTTTTATGGTTTATGAAAGAGCCTTTTATTTTAGATATTCGAAAGTTGAGTGACTAAACACTATCGCTTCGATTGTACTTCCCAAATAGAATAATGACAAAATTACCACCACGATTAACGATTAGCAATTACGAGTTGCATTCTTTTACGCTTGCCGTAAAGACGCGTTTTGGTATGGACTTCACTAATTATGAACCCAAATCTTTGAAACGTGGGCTTGTTCGCCTAATCAATAAGTACCAACTAGAATCTATGTTTGGTTTGTGGTCGGCTATGCTTTATGACAAAGAACTGATTATAAAATATGTTGATGAACTATTAGTTAATCTTACAGAATTTTTTCGAAACACCTCCTTATGGCATTTTTTACGAAAAGATTTGTTATCTAAATTTACATTAGATTCCGAAATCAAGGTATGGCATGCTGGATGCTCTACAGGAGAAGAGCCTTATAGTTTAGCGATTGTCTTGAAACAGATGGGATTACTAAAAAAAACAACGCTAACAGCTACAGATTTGAGTAGCAAGGCACTGGCTATAGCCAAACGAGGTAAATATAATAATGTATTTTGGCCAGCTTGTGAACGTTCTTTTTTTCGCTATGCTCCTAATGAAAAAATAGGGCGTTATTTTTTGAAGCAGAAAGAAGAGTTTTATATTGCTGAACCAATGAATAGCAAGGTTCAATTTAAACGACATAATCTAGTTCAAGATCCAGCTCCAGGACAATACAAATTGATTTTTTGTAGAAATGTTATGATCTATTTTGATCAATCATTAAAAGAAAAGGTCTTAGAGAAGATTTATAGTGCATTGGATGATG
The DNA here is from genome assembly GCA_964445645.1 of uncultured Aureispira sp. Classification (GTDB taxonomy): domain Bacteria; phylum Bacteroidota; class Bacteroidia; order Chitinophagales; family Saprospiraceae; genus Aureispira. Next base: position 18,956 of record CAYULH010000078.1, read on the forward strand.
ATGGCTATCTAATAATTGGTTTTTATGATATGATGCCAGACTCGATACGTGACATGTTTAAAATACACTGCCCAACAAATAGAATATATACTAAAAACTTGGCTTATGAAGCCAAATCTAAATAAATAACAACATGGAATTAGTTGCTACCGAACACAACGACAAATTGGTAATTGACTTTATTGGACAATTGGACACTGGAACAGCTCCCAAAGTAGAAACAGATGTCAATCGTCATTTAGAAAAGCACAACCAAATTATTTTTGATTTACAGCAAACAACCTTTGTGAGTAGTGCGGGCTTGCGTGTGTTCCTAGGAACAGCCAAAAAGCTAAAAGCATCTAAAGGAAAATTTGTGATTTGTAATGCCAATGAGGTAGTGCAAGAGATTTTAGATATTTCAGGCTTTAGCCAGATTCTAATTGTAAAATCTTCTTTGGAAGAAGCCTTGGCGGTCTAAATAGGAATTTAAGCCTATTATTTAGAAAGAAACAACAACAGAATGAAACAAGGAGTAGATCAACAAGCCATTCAAATAAAGGCTTTGAAAGAGGAAAACAAACGTATGGAAATCGAGCTGAATCTGGCCAAGGATATTCAGTTACGCATGATTCCAGACGGAAATCCACCTATTGTCGCAGAAGAAAATATTGATTTCTACGCAAAGCTAATTCCTGCACGAGAAGTAGGAGGCGATTTTTATGACTACTATTGGGTAGATGATCATAAATTAGGATTTGTAGTAGGGGACGTATCAGGCAAAGGGGTGGCAGCAGGGTTTATGATGGCTATTTGTAAGGCACTCCTCAAGTCAAGAGCTGCTGCTGATAGCTCTCCTGCAAGTATTCTTACGCATGTCAACAATCAAATGGCAGCACAGAATCCCGATTATATGTTTGTCACTGTTTTTATGGCTGTATTAGATACCCAAACGCAAACATTGGTGTATAGCAATGCAGGACATAATCCTACCTTCATTCGCCACCAAGATGGAACATTATTAAAGTTATCAGATTTGCACGGCCCTGTTGTTGCGGCTATGGAAGGAATAGAATATGGAGAAACAACAGTGCAATTGACCAAGGGGGATGTGGTGTTTGCTTATACAGACGGTATTACCGAAGCACATAATAGTGCCAATGAGTTATTCTCTGAAGAGCGTTTGCAACAAGCTTTAGAACGACCATTCAAAAGTCCTAAGGAGATTGTAGAACGTATGTTTATGAACATTTTGATGTTTGAACGAGGAGAAGAGCAGTTTGACGACCTAACTGCTTTATGTATTCAATTAAAATAAAAAGAGCTATGTCTGATATTCATTCTAAGAAAATTGTAATCAAAAATACACTAGAAGAAGTGCAGCGTGCTATTGATGGCTTCGAAGAGTTTGCAGAAGTTCATTCTATACCCAAAAACTTGATGCTCAAGGTCAATATTGTATTGGATGAACTTTTATCAAATATAGTTAAATACAGCTTCCCTGATGAAGAGGAGCACGTAATTGATATTACCCTAGAATTGTTTACTACGGGCAAATTGACTTTGTGTTTGACCGATGAAGGCGTGCCATTCAATCCATTTAATGCACCTGAACCTGATCTATTGATGCCTTTGGAAGATCGTGAGATCGGAGGATTGGGTATCTTAATTGTAAAACGTCTAATGGACGAATACAATTACAAACGCCAAGCAAATGTGAATGTTACTTCTATGATAAAGAACAAAATACAATAAATATTTGATGTTTTTTTCTTGATTGCTGAAAATGAAATTTTAGATAAAATCAATAAAAGTTGTTAAAACATCTAATTTATAGAGCTTAATGCTTATTTTTAAGTAAATGTATTGGGTTTTGGATAACTAATACTATCTTTTTAAAGGTGATTATTTGGAAATAGATATACAGCCTTTACAAAAGATTACGAATACAAACATGACAACAAATACTGCCGACATAAAACGCTATTTTAAGGATGATCTCACTGCTGCCTTTGGTTTGGCTTTGGTCGTACTTCCTATAGCTTTAGGGATAGGAGTTGCCTCAGGGGCAACTCCTATTGCTGGTGTTATATCGGCAATAGTAGGAGGACTTGTTGCAAGTTTCTTTAGAGGAAGCTATGTAACCATCAATGGGCCCTCTGCTGGACTGATTGGTGTAATGTTAGCTGGTGGCATCGCATTAAGTGATGGAGAAGTTATGTCAGGGTTTAATTATCTATTGGCAGCTACTATTGTGGCAGGTATAGGACAAATGATACTCGGAGTTCTTCGTTTTGGAGAAATTATAGACAGAGCACCTTCTGCATCTATTAGTGGTATGTTGGCGGCGGTAGGTTTAATGATTATTGGCACACAATTTCATACGATTTTGGGTGTTTCTATTGATTATGACAATGCCTTTGAAAGTTTGGGAAGCATTCCATCAAGTTTTACTGTGCTCAATCCTATAGTAACAGGTATTGGTTTGATTGCAGTGGTGGTAATGATATTGCATAAAAGGCTGAAAATAAAAGCAATATCAATAGTGCCAGCTCCTATATGGGTGATATTGTTTAGTATTCCTGCCGTATACTATTTTGACTTTTTTGAGACCCATTATGTTTCTATCTTTGATGCTGCTATTTTGGTAGCTCCCCAATATTTAGTAGATATACCTACTAGCATCAATAGCTATTGGGTTATTCCTGATTTTAGTAAGATTACACAACTCAACTTTTGGATTGTTTCTTTGAGTATTCTAGTTATTTCAACCATTGAAACACTCGTAAGTGCCAAAGTTGTAGATAGAATTGATCCACTCAAGCGACACAGTAATCTCAACAAAGAATTGTTTGCTGCTGGAATTTGTTCAACTATTGCAGGAGCTATTGGTGGTTTGCCTGTTATTACGGCTATTCCAGTATATAATGGAGCAAAAACAAAATGGGCGAATTTTTATTACGGAATAATCTTAGCACTATTAGTAGTGTTATTAGATGATATTATTCGTGTTATTCCTTTATCTGCATTGGCTGTTTTGTTGGTGTATACGGGGTATACTATGGCCAAACCACAAGTTTGGGTATCTACCTACAAAAAAGGAGATGACCAATTCCTCATTTTCCTAACTACTCTATTGGCAACATTAGTGTATGGATTATTAGCAGGACTGTTTGTAGGGTTTGTAACAACACTCTTTACACACTTTGTAAAATCAAACCTAACACGCAAACAATTTTTCTATTACTTGTTTAATCCCTCTATTGAGAGTGATAGAAATGAAAACACACACGAAAAATACATACGCTTAAAGGGGATTATTAATTTTATTAATATTCCTATTTTGAAAAAAATACTACGACAGAGTGCCAAAACTGAAAAACACGTTATTGTGGATATGTCGCATACCCGTTTGGCAGATTATACCGTCTTAGAGTATTTGCATGATGATGCCCCCAGATATGATTTACTAGGAATCACATTTGAAGTGGTGGGATTGGGAGCGCATGATGCCACCTCTAGGCACCCCAATGCTACTAGGATTTTGCCAGCAGATAAGAAACCACAACTCAATCAGCACCAGCGTAGTTTAAAAGAATTAGCAGAAGAAAATAACGGAAGTTTTTGGCCAGAAATACGTTGGGATTTTAACCAACTCAAAGATTTTGAATTGTTCAAAGGTAGAGGCATTGAGTACACCCTCAACACAGCCAAAGGCAATTACAAAATGTTTTTTGAATGGGAAACTTGCGATATTACTTTCAGGGAAAGTCAATTATTCTCGAACAAAGGTAGGCATACCAGCGTTTCTATATTACACCTCCCATTTAACGCACCCAGTTTTGTATTACAAGAAGAAGTGTTGGCTGACCGTATAGGAGTTCAGTTGACCTTAAAATCAGAGGATATTAATTTTGATAAACACCCTGTGTTTTCTAATACGTTTTCTTTGCATGGCCCAGATAGAGAAGGAATTAGGAATTTTTTTAACGATGACCTAATTGAGTATCTTACTGATAATCCCTATTATCAAATAGAATCTAATGGTGCTATGTTGCTAATTCTTAAGGATATGCGATTCGCTAGTCCTATGGAAATGAAGCGTTTACATGAGTTTAGTCATAGGCTCGCAGAACTACTACTCGAAAGCTGGAAATCACAACCACTAGATTTAGAAGCACTACTTTAATAGCTGGCACAGTTATAGCAATACTAGTTTTCATAAAAGAATTCCTCAACCAATTTTTTATGAAAACATCTACAACACTTACAACAAACACTAATACTATGAACAATCATAAGCAGATCCCCCTCGCAGTGACAGGTTTCAGAATCCAGTATTGGATTTTAGGCTTGCTTGCTGTATTTTGTTTGAGTACCACCAATGTACAAGCACAGCGCGGCAAAAACCGTAAGAACAAAAACAAAAAATATATCCTACCTTATCTCAAGGATATTAAATCAGCTAAAGAAATTTCAGAAATTTACAATAAATTTGATCGCTTCAAATATCAAATTATTGGTCACTTTAGCAACAAAAAACAGGTAGAGGCTGGTACAACTGCTGAACCTTGGCAAGAGTTTATTGTGATGCCAATCTTTCAGGATCGCCCCAATGAATTTTGGGTGTACTTAGAATTCTTTTCTCCTGAATTGATAGAATTTCCCATTGATCAGCGTATTGAGCAGTATGTACAAGTATCTCGTGATACCTTCAGAATGGAAGTGTACTACATCAAAAATCCTGAAAAATATATCAACGCTTGGAAATTTGATAAATTCCCAGATACCGATATTAGAGAAGACTTGGTACGTGGAGATGGATGTGATTTAATAATTGCACACCAAGAAGACAAACCGGGAACGTACAGAACAGTACCACCAGAAGAGTTTACTTGCGAAATGTTGACTGCCCAAGGTGCTGCTCGCTATGTAGATTTATCGTTTGAATTGAGTGACGAACAATACATCATGTGGTTCCATTTTTATACTAGTAAAGGGGAGCATTTGAAGAAAAGTGCAAAAAATGGCCTAGAATTCAGACGTGTAGAAAAGCAAAGTGAGATGAAACACTTGCTCTCTAAAGACGAATAAATAAGTTTCTACTAATACTAAATTACAGAAAGCTTTTTGGCCAATTAGGTCAAAAAGCTTTTTTCTTTTTTAGCTCTACTCCTCTTCTTTCCCTTCTATATCAATAGAAGAAATAAGCTCCATTACTTCCTCAAGCGTTTCAGGCGACCGCTCACGTTGCCGATGCCACCAATACCCACTACCAAAACTACCGCCAACAATCAGCAATAAAAGTAATTTGCCCCCTGCTACTGTCCAGAAAGGAAGGCTAGGCGTGGGAGCAATAGAAATACCTGCTTCAGCCACAACCGCCTCTAAGGAGGCACTATCTAAGGTGAGCAATTGTTGGTCATTGCCCACATAACCACACCACGCTATATCATAATTCCAAACAGGGATAAAAAAAACAATAACTTGCTTGTAAAAAGCTCCCAAATCCATATAACTACTATCCTCCAACAAGAAATAGGCACTATCAGGCAATTCCTGTATTTTGATGACGTTTTCTGTTCCAACCTGAAAGGGGGCAGGGAATTGAGCAGTGCTATTGGGGCACAAAAACAAACTAACAAGCAGTATTAAAATACTAGTTCTCAAAAATAGAATCATTGGCAAAAAATTGAGGAAGGAAAAAATACGACACTAAGGTATCAAAATTATGCTAACACTGCTCACAAATGCTTGAATAAGCAGTAGACGCGCTAATATCGAAGGACATAATACTAATTTTGAGTATGGATTGGTATTATTTCAACAAA
>CAYULH010000079.1:0-4591 GCA_964445645.1 uncultured Aureispira sp.
ACGAAGTAAAATATCCGTTTTTTGTTGTAAAGAATTTTGAACGACTACTTATATTAAATTATCACTTTGTTATGGCTATTATTTGCCAATAGATAGAATGTATAAAGTAATAAAGTATAAACTTGATTATTAACTTTTAGTTTGCACTAAGCTAGTTTAGATAACTAGTATTTTAATGTATTTATTTAGTGCTGATAGTTGATATTATTATTTGTAATAACACTAAACATCATCAAAGTACAAAAAGTTTATGAACCAATACCAATAATCATGAAACAGCATGTAATAATTTTGTGAAAAAAAATCACATAAATAATAAATTTGCAGTTTAGGCATCAATAGTTGTTCTGATTACCTCAACTTCTACAAATTTGGAAGAAGGAATTTTAACAGCAGCATCTCTACTAGTGAGCGGAACCAAGGCATTGGTTTCTGGAAAATAAGTACCAATACAACCGGGGGTAATATCATAAGCCACTAGTCTAAAATTGTCTACTTGACGTGTTTCTCCTTGATAATGGCTAATCAGATGCACCACCTCCTTGTTTTTAAATCCTGCATTTTTCATGTCCTGTGGATGCATCAATACCACCCGTCGTTCATTCTGAATACCTCTATAACGATCATCCAAACCATAAATAGTCGTATTGTATTGGTCGTGGCTTCTTATTGTCATCATAATAAAATGCCCCTCTTGCACCTGACGATTGGGCATAGGATTGATGGTCAAATGCGCCTTGCCCGATGGGGTGTTAAATTGGCGTTCTCTAGCGCCATTGGGCAAGTAAAAGCCAGCAGCTTGGCGCACCTTTGCATTGTACGACTCAAATCCGGGAATACATGCCTCAATATGATTGCGAATAACATTATAATCATCAACCATTGCTCGCCAATCAATAGGGCTGTCTGCTCCAAACAAAGCTTGTGCAAGACGACCAACAATAGCAGGCTCACTCAATAAATGCTCAGATGCCTTCTCAAACGTCCCCTCACTAGAATGCACCACCCCCGTAGAATTTTCGACAGAAATAAACTGAGGGCCATTGGCTTGTACATCTTGTTCAGAGCGGGCAATACAAGGCAAAATAAGTGCCTCTTGGCCTGTAATAAGATGGGAACGATTGAGTTTGGTAGACACTTGAACAGTCATAGCACAGTTTTGCATGGCCTCGCCAGTAACCTGACTATCAGAAGTAGCCGATACAAAATTGCCGCCCATACCCATAAAAAAACGCACCTTGCCATCGCGCATGGCCTCTACGGCCTCTATGGCTGAGTAGCCATGAGGTCTTGGGCAATTAATACCAAAATGCTCATCGAGTGCTGCCAGTAGTGGTTCGGGAGGCGATTCCCACACGCCTACTGTACGGTCGCCCTGAACATTGCTGTGCCCTCTCACTGGGCAAGTGCCCCCTCCCGGAATGCCAATACTGCCCTTGAGCAAGAGCAAATTAACCACTTCTTGTACATTTTGGGTGCCATTTTCCTGTTGCGTCAAGCCCATTGCCCAACAAATAATGATTTTCTTCTTCTTAATCAATAAGCGAGCAAAACGCTTAATTTCATGGCGAGCCACCCCACTTTGTGCCACTGCTTCGTCAAAATCAATGGTCTCCAAATGGGCGAGCAATTCCTCATAACCAGTGCAGTATTGTTCCAAGAATGGCCAGTCAAACACCGTCCCCGGATTTTCTTTTTCGGCCTCTAGGAGCAAAATCATGGCCGCTTTGAGCAGGGCAATATCGCCATTGATACGAACCTGTAGATGTTGGTCGGCAATGGTTGTGCCTCGTTTGAGGACACTGCTAGGGCTTTGGGGGTTGACAAAACACTCCAAGCCTGCTTCGGGCAATGGATTGACACTCACTATAGTGCCGCCATTTTTTTTGCATTTCTCCAAGGCACTGAGCATTCTAGGGTGATTAGTACCAGGATTTTGGCCCATTACCACAATCAACTCTGCTTCATACAAATCCTCCAACTTTACCGAACCCTTGCCAATACCAAGGGTATTGCTCAAGCCTTTGCCTGTGGGTTCGTGGCACATATTGGAACAATCAGGCATATTGTTGGTGCCAAATTGTTTGGTCATAACCTGATACATAAATGCCGCCTCATTGCTTGTTCTACCAGACGTATAAAATACAGCTTCATTGGGATTATCTAAACTATGCAGTTGCTGGGCTATTTTTTGAAAGGCCGCCTCCCAAGAAATGGCTTGATAATGTGAGCTATCTGCTGCCAAATACATGGGTTGTGTAATGCGCCCAGATTTGCCAATCCTAAAGTCTGACCAACGACTCATTTCCTCTACACTATGTTGGGCCATAAAAGCAGGGTCTACTCTAGCCGTGGTAGCTTCCTCGGCCAATGCTTTGGCCCCATTCTCACAGTACTCTCCCAGAGAGGAGCGATGATCGTCGGGGTCGGGCCAAGCACAACCCGCACAATCCCAACCTTTTTTCTGGTTCATTTTATTGAGGCGTTTGATACCTTCAAATATGCCAGTCTCTTTTTGCAAATGCTCCAAAGAAACCAATACAGCAGGAATACCAGCCGCTCTTTTTTTGCGTTTGGTCAGTTTCAAATCCTCAAAGGTAGCAGGAGGAATGATTTGGACATCTCTTTTCATGATAATAATATTAGGTAAGTAGAACTATAAGAGTAAGTTACTAAATTTAAACAAAAACCAGTTGGCAGACTAAATTAATACTTAAACAACCTTATATTGTTTGGGATAAACCGAGCATAATAACCAATTAACTTGGCTTATTTATTAACTATCTAGTTCCAAACCAAAGTATTATGAGCACCAATACACCCTTTCCATCAGATATAGAAATTGCACAAAACAATCAGATGGCACACATCAAATCCATTGCCCAAAAATTACAAATTGAGGAAGATGATTTGGAGTATTATGGAAAATACAAAGCCAAGCTCCCTTTGTCCTTAATCAATGAAGAAAAAATAGCGCAAGGCAAATTGATTTTGGTGACGGCCATGACTCCCACACCAGCAGGAGAGGGCAAGACTACTACTTCTATTGGACTAACAGAAGGGCTGAATTTGTTGGGCAAGCAAGCTACAGTGGTATTAAGAGAGCCTTCTTTGGGGCCTGTTTTTGGAATCAAGGGAGGCGCCGCTGGGGGGGGCTATGCACAAGTGGTGCCTATGGAAGATATTAATTTGCATTTTACAGGCGATTTTGCTGCCGTAGAAAAAGCCAATAATTTGTTGTCTGCTCTGATTGATAACAACTTGCAAAGCAAGAACCATAAATTGGGCTTAGACCCTAGAACCATTGTTTGGAAACGGGTAATGGATATGAATGACCGAGCTTTGCGCCAAATTACAATAGGCTTGGGGGGCACAGGCAATGGAATGCCTAGAGAAGATGGGTTTAATATTACCCCTGCTTCGGAAGTAATGGCGATTCTGTGTATGGCTAAGGATAGAAAAGACCTGAAGGAAAAATTAGGCAATATTTTGGTGGGCTTTACTTATGACAAAGAGCCTGTTTATGCCCGTGATTTGCAAGCCGAAAATGCAATGGCTATTCTACTCAAAGATGCCATTAAACCCAACTTGGTGCAAACCTTAGAAAAAAATCCAGCTATCATACACGGAGGGCCTTTTGCCAATATAGCCCAAGGCACCAACACGATTATTGCCACCAAAATGGGCTTGTCCCTATCGGATTATGTGGTGACAGAGGCAGGGTTTGGTGCGGATTTGGGAGCCGAGAAATTTTTGAATATCAAGTGTGTAGCAGGCGATTTAAAGCCTGATGCAGTGGTGTTGGTGGCTACTATTAGAGCCTTGCGCCATCATGGTGGTGCAACCAAGGCGGAGTACAATACACCTAGCTTGAATCGGGTAGAGGCAGGGCTAGAAAACTTGATAAAACACATTGAAAATTGTCAAAAATTTGGCCTAAACCCTGTAGTGGCCATCAATGCCTTTCCGAGTGATACGCCCGAAGAAGTGGCCTTGGTAAAGGCCAAGTGTGCTGCCTTGGGTGTACAGGCGGTAGTAGCCAAGGGGTTTGCCGAGGGTGGCGCAGGCATGAGAACATTGGCACAGGCGGTACTAAATCAGATTGAAGCAGGGGAGAATGCCTTTAAAGCATTATACGATTGGGATTTGCCCATCAAAGAGAAAATTGCCACGATTGCCCGTGAAATCTATGGGGCAGATGGGGTGCTTTATTCCAAAAAAGCAGCACTCAATCTCAAACGTATACAACGTCTAGGCTTGGAAAATCTACCTGTTTGTATGGCCAAAACTCAAAAATCATTCTCAGACAATGATAAATTATTGGGTCGGCCAACAGGCTTTACCATAGAGGTGAGGGAGTTTGAATACGCTGTGGGAGCGGGCTTTGTTATTCCAATCTTGGGCAAAATGATGCGTATGCCCGGATTGCCGGCGGTGCCTGCCTCGGCTGGAATGACCATTGATGACGAGGGTAAAATTTCAGGTTTATCCTAATACCATTATAGTTTTCAAATCCATACAATCCATTGTTGTATTTTAGTAGGAATAGCATTGGAGAGGCTTATTGTGTCCCCATTAAAGAGTTTTTTCT
>CAYULH010000079.1:4609-8398 GCA_964445645.1 uncultured Aureispira sp.
AATTAACTATCTAATAGTTGTTTGCAAATAGTGAATAACTACGTTCTATCAAATTATCTCTCCAAAAAATAACAACACACCAATTATGAACTACCTTTACACGACCTTAATGGGATTACTATCCCTGTCCTCTCTCTATGCCCAGAATGTTGGTATAGGTACGACCAACCCCTCCGAAAAATTGCATGTAGTAGGCAATGCCCGAATTACCGCCTTGGGAGGTAGTGGCAATGCCCTAGTACTTACGAATAACAATGGCGTATTATCTACCCGTGCCTTGAGTGGCAATGCTACAGATGTACTAGACGGTACTGGCAATTTTGTGCCTATCGCTTCCCTCAATGATGATGACTGGCAAGTATCGGGCAATAATTTATTGAGCATTCCTACAGGCAATGTGGGCATTGGTACGGCTACTCCTGCTAGTAAACTACAGGTGGGAAGTGGAATAGCAGGCGGCTATCGCACTTGGATGCAGAATGGCCTTATTGCTGGTGAGGAAACCGACGGAATCTATGTGGGGGTAAAACGAGAAGGCGCTGACCGTGCTGATGCGGTGATTGCTTGGGGCGATAACCCAGAGGAAAGCTTGCGTTTTATTCGCACACAATCAGGGGCTACAGGATTTGCCGAGTATATGCGTATAACAGGTTTGGGCAATGTGGGTATTGGAATCACCAACCCCGCAGAACGTTTGGTAGTATATAGAGATCAAGATATATCTTCCGAAATTGGACGGGTACATATAGGGCACATGGGACATGGTGATTGGGCAGGCTTTTCTCATATAGATGTTAATGCTACAGGAAGTTATGCGCTGTTGCAAAATGGGGCAGGACGAACCTTACTAAATGCAGCATCTGGCCAAACCTTAACCCTCCGCCAAAATAACCAAGATCAGGTTCAAATGGAAGCAGATGGTGACTTGGCTATGGTCAATGGCAATTCGTTTAAACAGCCGAATAACGTGCGCTATGTCAAACGAACCGCCACACAAGGGCATAACAACAATGACAACTGGTGGTATATTACCAATAATACAACCGATATCAATGTAGAACCCGGTAATATTATCAAGATGGAGGCCAATTTCTTGACCCGACTTACGGGCGGAAGTGGCAATGATGATTATGAATATAAGGTGTATTCTACAGGTACTTGTGGGGCAGGCGATCACAATGTTATTGATGGTTATCGCCCCGATGAATCAGGCGGAAATCACGATAATTTCAAACCAGCAGCCTACTTAGATTATTATGTAGTACCCAACTGTACAGGAACTATGAGCTTTAGGTTAGAAATTAGAAACTTAGGAGATGATAATTATGAAGTAAGAGATGCTGTTTTGTTTATTACCAAATACTAAACAACTTCTATATTAGCAAGAGTCTAGCCATTGTGGTTAGGCTCTTTTTTTATCCACAAAAGTGACTAGTAGAGGTTACTTTTTCTTATCACAATACTCCCGAACCTTACTCACCGCAGGGCCATAATTGAGTTGGGCCGCTCGCTGCAAATCAGTACAGGCTTTTTCGGGCAACAACACTTGCAAATAAATCAAGCCTCTATAATAATACGGCTGTGCAAACTGAGGATTGAACTCAATTGCCTTATTATAATCGGCCAAGGCCCCATGCAAGTCGTTTTCTTGTTGTTTCAAGAAGCCTAGCTTCACGTACAAATCAGCGTCTGCCCCTTCCAGTTTGAGCGTGCGTTCAAAATCTTGGCGAGCAGCAGAAAATTGTTGCAATTCAAAGTAAGCCAAACCCCTGTTGTAATAATACTTAGCCTTATAAGGGCTTGCTTTGATGGCTGCACTGTAGTCCTCAATAGCGGCTTCTACTTTACGCAGCTTCATGTTAGATACCGCCCTGTAATAGTACAATACAGGCACTAAAGGGGCATGGCTATTGCTATCAATAGCCTCATTGAGCAAATCAATGCTACGTTGGTAACGTTGCCCGTCAAAATGGGCGATGGCCTCTTCCATGAGTGTCTCAGCAGTTACAGGCTCTTCCGCCTCAGGCACTACAGCAAAATATTTACGAGTAGGAAGGGGCTGGCTACTATCAGAAGGAGCCACGGTATTATCTTGAGCCAATACTGCAACATTGCCTATCAAGAAAAGCAAAAAAGAAATACAAAACTGCATGAATAATCAAATTGTGATTGGCGAAAAAATTAAACCTAGTTTACTGACCCACAAGCACAGCAAACAAATAAAAATTATGGACAAACCCATTCCAAAAGTTATACCAAGCCTCCTAGATAATTTAACTATAAACCTATCCAACAAAGGGCTAATCTGCTAGAGAAAGCTTATCTTTGTACAAAATACAGCCTATATTATGGCAAATTTGTTGCCCACAAGATACCAAAAACAACTTAATTATGTTTATCAATTGTAGAGGACGGTTATTATCATTAGAAATGCCTGTGTTGATGGGGATTCTTAATGTGACCCCCGATTCTTTTTATGAAGGTAGTCGAGTAGCAACAGAAAAGGCACTACTAACACAAGCAGAACAAATGCTTGCAGAGGGCGCCACCATATTGGATATAGGAGGGGTTTCCTCTCGCCCAGGGGCTGCAGAGGTGACACTAGAGGAAGAATTAAAACGAGTAACTCCTGCCGTCCAGTTGCTGCACCAACATTTTCCGCAAGCCATTTTGTCGGTTGATACTTATCGTGCGCCTGTAGCGCAAGCCGCTTTTGATGCAGGTGCTCATATTTTGAACGATATTTCAGGGGGGGCTTTAGATCAAGAATTATTGCAAGTAGTGGCTGCTGCTAAGGCACCTTATATTCTAATGCACATGCAAGGAACGCCCCAAACCATGCAAGAAAACCCACAATATGGAGATTTGATGACCACTATTTTGGATTTTTTTATTGATAAAATAGGAGAACTACAAACCTTGGGGGTGCAAGATATAATCTTAGATGTAGGTTTTGGTTTTGGCAAAACAATTGCACACAATTACGAGCTATTGGCACATTTAAATGCCTTTAATGCTTTGGAACATCCAATATTGGTAGGTGTTTCTAGAAAATCTATGATTTGGAAAGTGCTGGAAAACAGCCCTGCCGAGGCACTGAATGGCACTACTGCCTTGCACATGGTGGCCTTGCAACAAGGTGCCAAAATATTGCGTGTACACGATGTCAAAGCAGCCCACGAAGCATTACTGCTGTGGCAGCAACTGAAACAAGCAGCAGCCGTGTAACTTTTAGACAAAAAAGAATTATAATAAGAGCAGAGAATTAGAGTATATGGAACCAACACAAAAACGCGTTTTAGGAATACAATTGGCAACGGACCCTCGTTGGGTAAATTTGGCAGAAATGAGCTTGGAGGAAATATTGACCGATCATGCTTACTGCGAACAAAAAGCAACTACGAGCTGCATTAGCCTAATTCAACGTTATTCAGATAAAACTTTATTGGTACAAAAGGTCGCTCCTGTAGTTTCAGAAGAGTGGAGTCACTTTAGATTGGTAATCAAGGAGTTGGAGAAAAGAGGATTGAAGCTGGGCCGCCAGAGAAAAGATGAATATGTCAATGCCTTGATGAAGTTTGTACGCAAAGGGGGAGACGAAGAATCCTTGTTCTTGGATCGTTTGCTGGTTTGTGCCATGATTGAAGCCAGAAGTTGTGAGCGTTTTCGATTGCTCTCCCTACATATAAAAGAAGAAGCACTACGCAATTTTTATCATAAATTTATGGTTTCAGAAGCCGGGCATTACAGAATGTTTTTGGATTTGGCAACACACTATGTAGGGGCCGA
>CAYULH010000079.1:8408-24416 GCA_964445645.1 uncultured Aureispira sp.
AACACAAGCTCGTTGGAAAGAATGCTTGGCTTTTGAGGCAGAATTAGTGGCTAAGTTAGAACCTAGAGCAGACAGAATGCACTAGATGTTAGACTTTTTGTAGTTGGCGCAAATACTATACAATTATTTCAATTAAAACGAACCACTTACCCCAATAGAAACGTTCTATTAGTAGAACCAAAAGGATAAAGAATTCTTTGCATATAGGGGGGCGTTGGCTTTTTTCTATATATAATCAATTAGATACGATTTCCAACACTCGCAAAGCGATCTAAATTAGTTTGTATAGTATACAGACTAATGAAGTAAGGTAATGAATGTGTAGAATAGGATAATCTTAACTTAGCATACCCCAGTAATACAGTTAAAAACAGCATATTATGAAATATTTTTTTACTATAAGTTTTTTGATTCTTTGGACACTGCAGCTTCAAGCTCAATGCGAAGGTGTTTTTTCCAAAAATATTGTTCATGGCGACATGCACACCTTGAGTACAAAAACCAATATCCTAGTAGCACGTATCAATTTTGATTATAGTATTAAGTTTGAAAATTCTGAGGAGGGAATTACGGCTATAGTTACCACAACAGGACACGACTACACCCTCATCAAACCATTAGAGAAAGATGATAAATTGATGTTCATTGCTGCTGACGGCACCAAGCGTCCTTACAATTTTATTTATGACAGTGAAAAAACCAAGGTGCAAAATCGTCCAGCCTATGTCAATACGGTACAATTGGATATGGATGCCATAGAATGGCTCTCCAACAATACCATTCGTCAGATTCGTATGGTGAATATGGTAGAAATGAAAATGTACCCTTATTCCTTGGATGAAGCGCGTCACAATCAGATGCAACGTACCCTCAGATGTTTCTTACAAGAACTAGATCCCACCAAAGTCAAAGACAAAGAAGTGACAGCTAGTATGCAGAGTATCGCTGCTGCTAATACCAAAAAAGTAGACCAAGAAAATACTTCTGCTACAGCTACCATTGCCCGCAGTTCTGGCTCACCCTGTGACCAATTGACCGATGAAGAAGAGAAAGCACTCAAAAGAGAATTGGTATTACGCAAAGATGAAATGCGTAATGAAATTGCAGAAATAAGAGCAGAAAACGAAAAAATAAAAGCACGCCTTGCCAAAGACATTGCTTTAGCCAAAGAAAACTCTGCCAAAACACAAGCAGCCATTGCCCAGCAGGTCTTAGACGCTCGAAAACGTGCCAATATTGAAATTGAAGACGCAAGGGCAGAAGTGTCCAAAGCTATTGCAGAAGCCAAGAAAAACGCAGCCAGCATTAGTGAGCAGGCTCAACTAGAAGCATTAGCCGTCAAAACACGTTCTGACCAAAAAATTCAGGAAATACAAGAACAAGAAGCCGAAAAAGTAGCCAGTGCCCGAAAAGTTGCTTCTGAGAAAATAGAAGAGGCCAATAAACAGTTTCAAGTTGCCAAGGAGCAATACAATGTAGAGATTCAGACCATCAAGGAAAGTGCTACAGAGGAATTGCAAACGATTCAGAAAGAAGTAGCTGAAAAAATTGCTGCTGCCAAGGCCAAGGCTAGAGCAGCTCAAAACCTAACGACCCAAGATGTGCTTACCGCACGCCAATCGGCTGCCGAAGAAGTAGCCAAAGCCAAGGAAGAGGCGGCCATTGCGGTAGGAAAGGCCAAGCAAAAAGCTGCCGAAGAAAAACAAGCGGCACAGTTAGAAGTGGCCGAAACCAAACGCAAAGCCTCAGAGGAAATGGCAAGCATTCGTGAACAAGCGGCTGCTTCGATTGCGGAAACACTAGACAAAGCGGCAGAAGAACGCAAGCAAATTGCTGCACAAATCGAAAAAGAACGCACCTTAGCTGCCGAGGAAATTGCTCGCATCAAGGCAGGTGTAGTGGAGGCCAAACAAAATGCTGCTGAAGAAAATAAACAAACGGCCGAGGAAGTGGCTGCCGCCAAAGCCAAAGCAGCTGCCGAGCTTGCCAAAACCAAAGAGTTGACCTCTGAAGCGGTCTTGAAATCTCGCCAAGAAGCAGAAGATAAGAAAAAAGCGATTGCTCAAGATATTGTTGCTGCCAAGGAAAAAGCCGCTGCCGAAATTGCCAAAATCAACGAAGAAATTCGCCAAAAAATAGAAGCAGCCAAAGACAATGAGGCCAAAATCAAGGCTGCCTCAGCAGAGGAGGTAATGGCTGCTCGTGAAAAGGCTTCTTCCGAAATCCAAAAGGCACAAGAGGAAGCCATTGCCAAAATTCAAGAAGCCAGCAAAGAGGCCAAAGAGCTAAAGAGCAAGTATGTAGAGGAAATTCAAAGCTCCAAACAAACAGCTCAAGAACGCATGGAGACCATCAGAACCGAAACCGCTGACCAAATTGCCAAAGCACGTGCCAAGGCAAATGAACTAAAAAGTGCCAGTGCCGAAGAAATTGCTGCTGCCAAAGAAAAAGCCGCAGAAACGCTCTTCAAAACACAAGAAACTACCCTCAATCAAATTGCAGCCCTCAAGGAGCAAGAAGCACGGGTAAAAAGTGAAAGTATTGAGGCAATGGCCAAATTCCAGCAAGATATTGCCGAGGAACGTGCCAAAATCAAGGAAAAATTGGCCAATGAAGTGGCTGCCGACAAAGAACGTGCTGCTCTAGAGCGTCAAAAAGCTGCCAACGAAATTGCAGAAACCAAAGAACGTGCTGCTGCCGAAATTGCCAAAACCAAATCGGAGGCCGCTTCTACCATAGAAACCATTAGAGCCAATACGGTTGCTGCCGAACAGGAGGAAACCTTGCGTTTGCTCAAGGTCAAAGAAGAAGTAGCTGAACAAATTGCACTAACCAAAGAAAAGGCGGCCACAGAAGTAGAAAAAGCCAAACAAGCAGCAGAAGCCAAGAAAAAAGATATTCAAATGAAGCTGGATTCTACTGTCAATAAGGCGCAAGAAGATATGGCACTAGCCAAAGAAAAAGCAGCCAATGATATTGCACTAACCAAAGAAAAGGCAGCCACAGAAATTGCTGCAGCCAAAGCCAAATCAGCCGAAGAATTGCAAAAAATTCAAGAAGAAAATGCAACGGCCAAAGCAGCTTTGCAAGAAAAACTAAAGGCTGCACAAGACGAAAATGCGGCTGCAATAGCAGCATCCAAGGAAAAAGCTACAGAGCAAATTGAAGTAGCCAAAGCCAAAGTAGCCGAAGAAGAGGCCAAAATCAAAGCAGCAGAAGATACCCTCAAGGAGAAGCAAGAGGCGATTGAAGCACAAGAGAAAAAGATCGAAATCTTAGAAAAACGGGTAGCCGAATTGCGAAAGGAGGTGAATGGAACCGATTAAATAACTGTTAATATACCCCAGTGGCTTTGGGGGCTGGTATAGAACTTGCAGCCCAAGCCACTGTAACCATAACAGCACTACTTCACCACACGCATAGCTGTGAAGTGGTGCTTTTTTATAATTTTTATAATAAAAACACCATAGATGAAACAAGTATCATTGATCGTTTGCTTTTTTTTGTTCGTAGGCTTGACCAGTCTACAAGCACAATATTCTAAAGTGGCCTATGTGGATATGGAAAAGGTAATGGACGCTGTAGAGGAGTACAAAACTGCACAAAAACAATTGGAGCAACAAGCAGAACGTTGGCGACAAGAAATTGCTAGAGAGTATGAGCAAATCGAGGCAATGTATCGGGAGTATCAAACCCGTGAACCCCTCTTGAGTGATGAAATGCGCCAAGCCAAACAAGACGAAATTGTAGCCAAAGAAAAAGCCGTAAGAAGTTTGCAAAATGCACGTTTTGGCCCAGAAGGAGAGTTGTTCAAAAAACGCCAAAGCCTAGTAAAACCCATTCAGGAAAAGGTCTATGGCATTGTCCAAAAATTGGCCAAAGATCGTGGATTTGATTTTATTTTTACCGCTCCTGATGGCTCTACCTTGTTGTATGCTGCCGAAGATAAGGACTTGACCGATGAAGTAATTAAGCGTTTGAAATAAACTGTTTGAAGTTTAAGAAAATTGTATGCAAATAATAAAAGCAAAACAAGTACTATTACTCAGCTTGCTGTTGTGGATAAGCAGTAGTGTGAATATGTGGGCGCAAGACAAAATTGCCTATGTAGACACAGACGAGGTGATTAAGTCCATGCCCGATTACACCACCACACAAAAAAGCCTAGAAACTTTTCAGAAAAAGCTGCTGGAAGAATTGGATGCCGAAAAACGTGCTATTGCCAAGTTTTATACACAGGTTATTGAGGAGGTCAAGGCTGGATTGCTCACGGCCAAGCAACAACAAGAGGCAGAAGATAAGCTGCAAAAAATGCAAACAGACTTGCAAGCCCGAACCAATCAGGCCGACCAACGGCTGGCAGCCAAGGAAAAAGCACTAACGGCTCCTTTGTACGAAAAATTTGAGGCCGCACTCAAGGCAGTAGCCCAGAAAAATAAATACACGTATATCTTGGACAAAAAACTGATGTTGTATAGTGCTGGTGGTATTGATGCTACTAGACAAATGAAAAAACAACTTGGAATATAAAAATACCCCCTAATAGAAAGGCTATACATGGCCTTTCTATTAGGTGGACATCCTTACAAAATCACCAGTGGCTTGTACACGGTATGTTGTTGGGTGGTAATTTCAACCCAATAACTGCCAGAGGGCAAGGCACTGATTTCCCATTGCAGATGGTTGCTGTTGGTTGTTTTTTGGATGTAATGACACTTGCCTGTAACATCCACTACTCTAATTTGCAGCTCTTGTACAACCTGATTTAAGCGCACATTTACTTGCTTGTTGGTAGGATTGGGGTAGAGCTGTACCTGCTCAGAGTTTGTAGGGAAATCAAGCACCTTGGTAGGAGAATAGCTCTTTTCTCCTTGCTGATTGATACTTTGTATACGATAATAATTGTAATTGGGAAGCGGCCTTTCATCCACCCAAGCATAGCGGTTGCTGCTATTGCCCCATACTTGATGCACCAACTCAAAGTTTACCGCATCGGCACTGCGTTCAACTACAAATTGCTCATTGGGATCGGTAGGATTATCCATCCATTCCAATAGAGCGTGATTATCCTGTTTAGTCACCTCAAAAGATTCAACAGGCGTAGAAAGAATGGTGCAATTACCTGTATTACAAGTCACCGCAATATTATCCACTCTCAAAAACTCTGTTCCTGCCCAAGTTTGTACTGTTACCCTAATTTGAAGGGTATTCCCAATCAAGCAACCAGTACTAAACGTAAAGTCACTAAAATCATCCAAGGTAACATAATCGCCATTCGTACAAGAGGCCGTATTGCAGGTCCCACCTGCTGGGCTGGTATATGCTACAAAAGCCCCCCCATCAATGCTGGTTTCTACTCTAATCGCATCGGTACAATTACAGGAGCTGGCGCAAGCCGTACAACCTTCCATATTGCCCTGTTCCGATAAATCCATACTCAACACCACACCTGCAGGACAACCGCTAATGTCAATATCCTCCGATGTCCAAAAGGCTTCACCATTGGTATCACGGCCTTCCAAAAGCCCATTTCTAACATCAAAATAATCGGTAGCAGCAGCAGAACTAGGGCAGGTCGATTGCCAATCGGGGGCAGGATTATCAGAATTGTTGTTGTTACCCGTGGCCGTACCATCCGTATAACTATCAAAATTTTCTGACCATAGGACCTGTGCGTCAAGAATAGAAGATTGAAATAATAGGAGGAGGAGGAGAAAGTAGTGATACATCTGTATAAATTTATATAATTGTTTGATTTGGTGTTGTTTATAGGATAAAGATAATGCTTTTCGTTTTTTTGGACGGTTGTGGTCAAGCCAAATAACTACATTTAAAGTAAGCTTAATCTTAGCATAATATTGGGGTATATGAATAGAGCCTGCTCTTGATAATGCTATGACATTTTAGCGGCTGCTACCTTGTTAAAGGCTGTTAAATCACCCTCAAATCCTACTATAGTTCTGTTAAGGAGACCCATACTCTCTCAATACGGCATTACATTGCAAGTAATACCCTGCAACTAAAAACTTAATTACTTCCAATTCCTTGGGATTGGGTCAAAATCCTCCTTAATTATGAGATTATTTATTATTACAAGTCTATTGGTGCTAATGAGCAGTATTGGCTGGGCGCAAACACAAAAAATTGCTTACATCGAGTCAGAAAGCATTGTTCCTGAAATGCCTGCCTACAAAAAGGCACAGAGCGAACTGCAAGCCTACACCAAGCAATTGCAAAAAGTATTGCAACAAAAACAAATGGCTTTAGAGAAAGATTATGCGGCAGTTATGGATTCGATACAAAAAGGAATCATGAACCAATTGCAGCAACAACGCGCCCAAATTCGTATACAAAATGGCCAACAACAATTACAACAAGAAGCCTTGAACGCCGATAAAAAGGTGGCGAAGAAAGAAGGGGATTTGATAGAACCTTTATACAAGAAATTTAACGAAGCACTAGAAGCTGTAGCCAAACAAGAAGGGTATACGTATATCTTGGATAAGAAGTTTATGCTGTATTTTGTAGGAGGCATTGATGCCACTGATAAGGTGAGCGCTAAGTTGGGTATTTAGATAAATAGAAAAAAATCGAGTTAAAAACATTAGGAATAAACCCTATTTCCACAACTTCCTTAGAATACTTCTATTTTTGTACCAGTTACATTAGGTCAAAACAACACGAATCCTTACTTTTGTAGCCGCAAATTCACCCTTGGTGGTTATTCTCAATTTGGAGTTGTTCCAAAACTGGTATACAATATGTATATACTCCAAGTATAGTCTATTGTTGATAACTTTTGATAAAAACAAAATAACCAATAGCGAGAACGAATGGACTGCTCGCCCAATGTGGGCAATTTTTAAATTATTATCAATAAAAATTAAAAAGAATCAAGATGAAAAATGTCTTAAATCTATTATCCTTGTTCACCATAGTTGCATTTATGGCATTTGGTACCACTGCAAAGGCTCAGAAAATCGCTTATATCGTTTCTGAGAGCATTGTTCCTGAGATGCCTGCTTACAAAAAAGCCAAATCTGAGGTAGAAGCTTACGGTAAGCAATTGCAGAAAGTATTGGAGGCAGAGCAGAAGAAAGCCCAAGATTACTACCAAGAAATTATGGAGAAAGCACAACGTGGTGAACTTACACCCAAGCAAGAACAAGAAGCGCAAGCCAAATTGCAAACTATGCAAGCAGAGCTACAAAAGCAAGCGGCGGATGCCGATCGTAAATTGGCCGAAAAAGAAGGCGCATTGACCAAACCTTTGTACGAAGAATTGGACAACGCCTTGAAAAAAGTAGCCAAAGAAAATGATTATGCTTATATCTTGGACAAAAAATTCTTGTTGTACTCTGAAGGTGGAATTGATGCCACTGCAAAAGTAAAAGCAGCATTGGGTATTTCGTGGTAAGCACTCCCAAACGTTATAAGATATTTAAAAGATAGCTCCTTTGAATAAAAGGGGCTATTTTTGTTTATATTGAAGTGTGGCAGCACACATTGTTATTGGGCTGTATAGTATAATAATTAGTTCAAATTGTTTGATGTGTGTAATAAAACTACAGCAGGCGATTGTCAATATTATATGTAAAAATGAATTTATTTTAAGTTTTTGGCAATCATTGGTTTATGTCTTTGTGTTTCACTAATAAAAATATACCAAGGCATTAACCTTCTCCCAGAATCCTACTATTGACTTGACGTATCAAAGAATTTTATGAAACATTACCTCTATCGCTACTGGTTTTTATGGCTTTTTATAGCTGCATCTATTACATTGGCTACCAATGGGCGTTTTATCAAGATTGCCCAAAGTATGGAGAATTTTGCACTGGCCTATCGAATTATTAACAATGAGTATGTAGACGAGACCGATCCCAACCAACTGATGCGGGTAGGCATTGACTCTATGTTGGCTACTCTAGATCCTTATACCAATTATTTTTCAGAATCCCAGATGGTACAAGTGCGAATGGGGGTCAAAGGGGGCTGGGATGGTATTGGTGTAGAATTGGACCGCAACAAAGGCCAAGTGGTTATTGGAGAATTGATTGGTGGGACCCCTGCCGAGCAAAACGACTTGCGTGTAGGCGATGTGTTGTTACAAATAGACGGCACAGGTTTAGAGGATCGTGCCTTGGACGATATTTCGCAGACCTTGCAGGGCAAAGCAGGCACCAAAGTAACCATTGAGGTATTGCGCCCCTCCTCGGGCGTGCAGCGCACCCTGACCCTAGAACGCACCAAAGTGACCAAGGAGAATGTGCCTTATTATGGTATGCTAGATGACGAAACGGGCTACATTGTGCTTACCACTTTCTCACAACGAGCAGGTGCCAATGTCAAAAAAGCATTGGAAGCCCTTAAATCCAAACACAATCCCAAGCAATTGGTCTTAGACTTGCGTGGCAATGGCGGCGGCTTTTTGATAGAAGCCGTTAATATTTGCAATTTGTTCTTAAATAAGAACAATGAAATTGTATACACCAGAGCTAAAATTCCAGAGTGGGATCGTTCTTTTAAGACGCTAAACAACCCTGTAGACTTGGATATTCCATTGGTGGTATTGATTAATGGACGTTCGGCTTCTGCCTCGGAGATTGTGGCTGGAGCCTTGCAGGATTTGGATCGGGCTGTACTGTTAGGGCGTAGTTCTTTTGGCAAAGGTTTGGTGCAGAATACCAAGGATATTGGTTATAGCTCTAAAGTGAAATTGACCACTGCCAAATACTATATTCCAAGTGGCCGTTGTGTACAGGCATTAAATTACAAAAATGGAAAGCCTGTAAAAGTGCCTGATTCTCTGCGTCAATCCTTCAAAACCAAAGCTGGACGAGAAGTATTTGATGGCAATGGTTTGGAGCCTGATTTGGCCTTAGAGGAAAAGGAAAAAAGTGCTTTGCTCAAGGCACTCTTATCTGAGAAAATTATTTTTGATTATGCCAATAAATACCGCGATGAGCACGATTCTATTGTTGGTGCCAAGGTCTTTGCCTTGAGCAATGAAGAGTATCAGGCATTTGTGAAAATGGCTAAAGCACCTTGGATGGCTTACCAAACGGCTACAGAGCAAGCCCTAGACCAATTGGAGCAACAAGCCAAAACAGAAGGTACTTATCAAGAATTGAAAGCTCATTTTGCTGAAGTACGTCAACTTATTGAGCGTGAAAAACAACAAGCATTTGAGCAAGACAAAAAAGCCATTAAGGAAGCCTTGGAGGAAGAAATTGTAGGACGTTATTATTATCAAACGGGGCAAATTGAAAATCGTTTGGCACGAGATACAGATGTAGCAGCAGCCTTGGCGCTCTTCAAGGATGGGCAACGATTCAAGGAATTATTAAAACCTTAAAAACAGTTAAAATTATGAAAATCATACAGCCTATAAAAGCTAAGATATTGATTTTGGCACTAGTTGGAGGGGGATTAATAGGGATTTCTTCCGATTGGAACGACTTTGAAATTGTTAAAAACCTAGAGCTGTTTTCTAATATTTTTCGGGAACTCAATACGCATTATGTGGATGAAATTGACCCAGAGCAATTGATGGAAACAGGGGTAAAGGCCATGCTCAAGAGTCTAGACCCATACACTACCTACATTCCAGCAGATGAAGTAGCACAGTTCAATTCTACTATTACAGGACGTTATGGAGGTTTGGGGGTTTCTGTGATTAGAGGCCCTGAACACATCATTATTTCCTTGCCCTATGAGGGTGGCCCGGGCCAATTGGCAGGCTTGCGTGTAGGGGATAAGCTGGTACGAATCAATGGCGTGAATGTAGTAGGTGCAGGTATGCAAACAATTAGTGAACAAATGCGTGGTCGCCCTGGTACTACGGTAGATGTGGTGGTATTAAGAGAGGGCAAAGAAGAAACGTTTACGGTTACTAGAGACGAAATTAATATCAATAATGTGCCTTATTATGGCCGTTTGGATGGCGATATTGCCTACATTGTTCTACAATCTTTCTCGGAGAATGCTGGCAAGAATGTAGCCAATGCACTCAGTGAGCTAGAGCAGGAAGCTCCAGTAAAAGGAATCATCCTTGACTTGCGTGGCAATACAGGCGGCTTATTAACCGAGGCCGTCAATGTAGCCAATGTATTCTTAGAAAAGAACCAAACGGTGGTACAAATCAAAGGCCGTAAGCGGGCTGTACAGCAGGTCTTTCGCACGCTCAATAACCCTGTAGATACAGAAGCTCCATTGGCAGTTTTGATTGACCAATCATCGGCTTCTGCCTCTGAAATTGTAGCAGGAGCCTTACAAGATTTGGATCGGGGCGTTATTGTGGGGCAGCGTTCTTATGGCAAGGGGCTGGTGCAAAATACTCGTGATTTGAGTTTTGGTGCCAAGCTCAAAATGACCACAGCCCGTTATTACATTCCTAGTGGGCGTTGCATTCAAGCATTGGAATATAAAAATGGAAAACCCAAGCAAATTACAGATTCTCTACGTACTGTTTATACTACCACAGGAGGGCGTAAGGTCTATGGTGGTGGTGGCATACAGCCCGATATAGCGGTTGATAATTCTAGTTTCTTAAAATTAATGAACACCTTTAAGCAAAAGTTGTATTTATTTGACTATGCTGCTGAATATCAAAAAAAGCATTCTACTATTGCCTCACCCAAGCAGTTTGAACTGACAGAGGAAGATTTTGAAGATTTCTTGGCGTTCTTGGATAAGAACAATTATGAATACAAAACAGAAACGGAGGTTTTATTGGAAAAATTAACCCAAGATGCAAAGAAAGATGCTTATAAGACAGCTTTGAATCAAGAATTGGGCAGCATCAAGAAAGTGTTGGCCGATTCCCGACAAGCAGAATTGCGTCAGCAAAAAGCACGTTTATTGCATTTGTTACAGCGATATATTGTTGCACGGTATTATTATGAGCGTGGAAGCATAGAAACAGGCATCCGAATGGATCAAGAAATTCATCAAGCCAGAGAAGTGCTGTTGCAAAGCAAGGTGTATGATGAAATTTTGGCAACCAAGTAAGCTGATAATAGAAAGGCAAGGCGATAGCAGTAAGAAAAAATTAAAAGAAACTCTATATTGCAGGCTCAAAACAACAAAAACACACTCAACCTCAAAATTGAAGGAGCAGTTAGAATATTATGAATAAAATTAGTGCCCGTATAGGGCTAATGACAGGTTTTATCTCCACCTTATATATTACCATACTTTATTTGGTAAATCCTACCTTGCTGGTCGATGGATACGAGCGGTTGACTTTGGTTTTGTTTTTTGGAGCCATAATTTATACCTTATACAAAATTCGTCCTACTACTTTGGCACAACAAAGCTTAGAGAATTTGGCTCAAGGCAACCAAGAGCAAGAAGCGCATCAAGAGGATTTTAAGTCTTTTGGCGAATTGCTACAAGCTGGATTTAGAACTTATTTTATTGCTTTTTGGATAAAATTTGCCTTTATCTATTTCTTGTTCAATTATTACGATCCCAGTTTGGTAGAAATGGTGCGTGATGCAAGCACGGAGATATTCAAATCAAAGATGGATTTTTCGGACGATACGCAGGAAATTATTGAGCAGCGTATCGCCAATTACCGAGCAGGAGAATTTGGGCCAAGTTTGCGTGACCCCTTAGGCTTGATTATCGAATTATTAATAGGCTTTTTTATGGCTTTTCTCACGGCTTTGTTTATGAAGCGAGAGCAACCCGATTATTAAAAAATCAGAGCAGCAAAAAAATGAATACCAAAGCAATTGTAACGCTGAGTTTAAAATTGGCCTTGATAGGAGGGGTTATTTTCTTTTTGGGACGTTGGGTGTTATTATTAATGGAATTACAAATTTCGGATGCCGCTGTCTGGTGGTTTCGAATTACGCCCGTGGCAACTATTACCATCGGAATACTGGCCTTGAAGGGAAGACAACAAGGGTATTTGAATTTTGGCGAAGGATTTAAATTGGGGAGTTTAACCACACTATTTTTGGCGCTGTTCATGACTGGGGCCACTTGGTTGTATGTAACAAGTATACATCCGAGCTATACCCAAGAATATGAGCAGACGTATCGTGATTTTCATTACAATAAAATGATGCGTACTTATATTGGGGAAACATGGAAAAAAGATACCATTACCCAAGGCGCAATAGATACGGTCAATAATGGATTGGATTTGAATATTCAGAAGCATACAGGACATTTATTTACAGTAGCAGGCCAAACACAAACAGCCTTTATGTATACTATCTTTTGGGGCATACTCACGGCACTTACGGTAGTCGTGATGGCCCGCAAAGTCCAAGAATAAGACAAAATACGGTTCACACCAATAATATATTATTACGCAAACCTACCCCCCTCAATAACGCAACTGTATATGAGTTTAGATATATCTATTGTCATTCCTCAACTCAATGAAGAAGAATCGCTGCCCGAATTGGCGGCTTGGATTCACCGTGTATTAGAGCCTCGTGGTTTTTCCTATGAAGTTATTTTTATAGATGATGGAAGCACCGACAACTCTTGGCAGGTCATCGAACAGCTCCGCCAAGAAAACCCCAGCATCAAAGGCATCAAGTTTCGACGCAATTACGGCAAATCGGCGGCACTCAATGAGGGCTTCAAAGTGGCGCAAGGAGCGGTCGTATTTACAATGGATGCCGATTTGCAAGATTCGCCCGATGAATTGCCCGAAATGTACCGAATGGTCATGGAAGATGGCTATGACTTAGTATCGGGCTGGAAGAAAAAACGCTTTGATTCGTTTATCAAAAACAACACCAGCAAGCTCTACAACTGGACAACCCGCAAAATGTCGGGCATACAGCTCAATGGCTTCAATTGCGGCCTCAAGGCTTACCGAAGTGCGGTCGTCAAAAACATAGAAATCTACGGCGAAATGCACCGTTACATTCCTGTTATTGCCAACAATGCAGGTTTTTCACGCATTGGCGAAAAAGCAGTAAAGCACCAAGCACGCTTGCACGGCGTATCTAAGTTTGGTATTGCCCGTTTTATTCGTGGCCCTTTAGATTTGCTCTCTATTATGTTTGTGGGGCGGTTTGGCAAGCGGCCCATGCACCTGTTTGGCTCTTGGGGGCTTATTTTGTTTTTTATAGGTTTTGTGGCCACCGTTATTATTGGTTATACCAAGCTGTACTATTTGGGCAAGGGCTTGCCGGTGCCCTTAGTCACCGATTCGCCTTATTTTTATATTGCATTGACTTGTATGATAATGGGTACGCAGTTGTTCTTGACGGGATTTTTGGCCGAAATGGTGGCCCGCAATGCCCCCAATAGAAATCGTTATGGCGTGGCAGAACGTTTGGGCGTAGAGGAAATCTCTGATTCCAAAAAAGCAGCCTTAGAGGTGTTGGAGTTGTTTGTACAACGCATAGAACCCAATGCCCCCAACAAGCAACAAGCAGAATAAGTTATTCGAGCTATGAATCTAAATCAAATTATGGTTCCTTCTTTGAATGTGAACAAAGCCATTGGCAATCAGTTGATTTTGTTTTTTGCAGGGGAGAACAGAAAAAATCCGCCTTGGCGTATAAACTCCAGTAACTAATGCAACAAGAACTCTTAGATGATTGGATGGGCGAAGAGGAGGCCCTGAAGTATGAAGCTGCTCCTTTGGGTGCTCGCTTTTTGGCCTTTGTACTTGATTTTTTCATTTTTATGCTGCTGTTTGCAGTGGGGGGGATTTTAGCAGTGCTATTTAATAGTGAGGCTTGGTTGTGGCTGGTGGTATTGGCAGGAAGTATTCCCTTGATTATCAATCAAAACCAAAAAAATGCAAGCTATGGCAAACGGTGGATGGGCTTGCAAATTGTACATATTGAAGAACCAAAACTGAATTGGGCCAATAAAATTGTACGTTTTATACTCAAATATATGCTACTCTGTTCACCTATTGTGTTTTTGATTGTAACCTTCATTGCCAAGCAGAAAAAAAAAGACCCCCAACAAGTTTTTTTGCACGATGTTGTGAGCCGAACCAAGGTGGTGAAACGAACATAGCTGTTTTTTACTAAATTCTAGGGATTAAGAAACAAGGAGATTGTACATTATGAAACCTTCAAAGAGCTTCTTCGTTTATAAAAATAAGCACTTTAAATTTTAGGAAAGATGACGTATTATATTAATGTAAATGCAAATAAGGAGCAAGATTTTATTATTCTACTACAAACATTGAAAAATATGGGGGTTTTAGAATCTTTTGAAAGCTCGAAAAGTTTAGCGGTTGAAGGGGATAACGTAACGACGGAATTTCTGTTAGAACTTTTAGAAAAGTCAAAATCTGAAATTAAAGATGGTAAGTCATTTTTATTAGAAGACTTACGCAATAAGATTGATGGATGGAATACGAAATAACTGTTCATATATCGTTTTCTGCTATGGAAATGATAGAAGAGATATACACTTACAAAGCTGAGTATAGTAAAACATCAGCTCATAAATATGTAGAAGGAATTTTAGAAAAAATTCAAAGGTTAAAAAATTATCCTGAAGCATGTGCTCCCTGTAGAAATCCGAAACAACACTATGAAAATTATAATAATAGGCCCTGCTTACCCCCTCAGAGGCGGTTTGGCTGCCTTCAATGAACGTTTGGCAGAAGCTTTTTTGGAACAGGGAGACGAGGTAGAGCTAGTTACCTTTAGTTTGCAATATCCCAATATTTTATTTCCGGGCAAGACCCAATACAGCGAAGATCCGCCCCCTCCAAACTTATCCATTAGCGTAGAAATCAATTCGGTCAATCCCTTCAATTGGCTGCGTGTGGGCAAGGCACTCGCTCAAAAGAAGGCCGATTTGGTCATTTGCCGTTTTTGGTTGCCCTTTATGGGCCCTTGCTTAGGCACTATTCTCAGACAAATCAAAAAAAACAATTACAGCAAAATTGTTTCTATTATTGATAATATAGTGCCGCACGAAAAACGCATTGGCGACAAGGCATTTGCCCATTATTATGTAAAGCCCGTAGATGCTTTTGTAGTGATGTCCCGTTCGGTAGAGCAGGAGCTACAGCCTTTTTTGCAGCCCCATCAAGAGGTTGCTTATTTGCCGCACCCCATTTATGACAGCTATGGCGATAGAATGACCAAACAAGCCGCTTGCCAGCAATTGGGATTGCCCGAACAACAGCCCTATTTGCTCTATTTTGGCTTTATCCGTGCCTACAAGGGGCTGGATGTGCTGTTGAGGGCTATGGCCGATCCTCGTATTCGAGCCTTGGGGGTGCAATTGATCGTGGCAGGGGAGTATTATGCTTCGCCAGAGCTGTATGAGCACATCATTAAGGAAGAACAACTAGAAGAGCAGGTGATTTTGAGAACGGCTTTTATTCCAGAACAAGATGTAGCCGCCTATTTTGGGGCTGCGGATATAGTGGTACAGCCCTACAAAACAGCCACCCAAAGCGGCATTACCCAATTGGCGTATCATTTTGAAGTGCCTATGCTGGTGACGGCCGTAGGGGGCTTGCCCGAGGTGGTGGCCGGTGGCGAGGCAGGCTATGTAGTGCCACCCCATGACCCTGTGGCGGTGGCCGATGCTTTGGTCGATTTTTATAATAACAAAAGAAAAGAAGCTTTCAAAAAAGGGGTGCAAGCGCGCAAGGAGGAGTTCTCTTGGGATAACTTTTTGGCTGGGATAAAGCAGTGGGTAGAGTAGGAAATGGAATAAAATAACAAAAAACTAAGCCAAGTACACTATAAGTAGTCGTTCAAAATTCTTTACAACAAAAAACGGATATTTTCCTCCAGCTAGTGCGCTTCGCTTATGAGTTCGGCAGAGCCTCGGTTCATCGTTGAAAATACTCGCCTTAGCCCGCTAAGGCTGCGTTTTTCGCCTTGATCTGAATAATTGCTAGTGCTTTTGTGCTACCAGCACAAGCCATCGCAGCTCGCTTTGCGAGTATTCCATTTTTTAACTTATAATTAATTTTGTCCACCTACTTAAAGTAAATTATCAAACATTTTTAAGCGAGCCTTTTTGCACTCTTGGGCGTTAGATACT
>CAYULH010000080.1:0-23829 GCA_964445645.1 uncultured Aureispira sp.
ACGCTGCTTGAGACTGTCTGGAATACCCCCAAAATTGATGGCCTGATTGCCTTGCAATACATTGGATAAAACTGCGGATTTGTTGTATTCTGCAAAGGTAATGGCCTCCGATGCAACAGAAGTATAGCCTATTGTTACTAATTGGTTGACCAATGCAATAGCTTGGCTAGAAATAGCAGTTAATTGTTGTAATGCCTTGAGTTTATCTTTTTGGGTATAAACAGTGTTTTGAAGTTGTTGCGAAAAATAGGCCAATGCCTTTTGGGTATTATAACTATCTAGTAAGAATTGTGGATTCTTGCTATGTTGATAGATGGCTTGTTGTAGCTTGGAAAGCACTCTAAGAGCTTTCAGCAATTGATCGTCAGATTTAAATGTTTGAGCAGATAAGGCGGTCGCTAAGTCGCTTTCCAATTGGCCCATCTCAATCGGTTCTAGTGCATTAAGTGTAATGGATCGTTCAATCCATTCTAATGCTTTCTTATGAAAATCAGCACCCAAGAATAGATAACACTCGGCAATTTGATGGCAGGCATTTATTTCTGCTATACTATTAGGGCCCGAAACAGCTCTAGCTGTTTCTACTATTTCTAGAAAAAGTGTTAGGGCTACTTTGTAATTTTGGGATTTTAGATGAGCTGTAGCCAAACTTGATTTAAAAATAATACAATTGGGGTGTGTTTTGCCAAAGACTTTCTGTCCTAATTCGAGTGCTTTGCCAAAGTAAATCTTGGCCTTTTCAAAATCTTGCATAGTGGTATACAAGCCCCCTGTATTATTGGTTAATACAATACTGCTTGGGTGTTCTGGGCCTAGTACTGTTCTAAAAATATCTACAGCCTCCAACAATAGGGGTTCTGCTTTATCAAACTGCCCTAGACGTGTGTAGCAATTAGCTAGATTGTTGATACAAGTAGCCACTTCTGGATGCCTATTCCCCTTATGTTTGCGTGCTAGTTCAATGGCTTTTTGATGATAAGGGAGCGCCTCATGATTGCGATTCATTTTGCTGTAGAAGCGTGCTAAATTGGTAAAGGAAGGGATTAGTAATAATGTTTTTTTAGAAAAATGTTTTTGCTGTAAATCAATGGCTTTTTTTTGTACGGCCACGGCATCTTCATATTGATGTAGACTACCATAGGAGGAGGCTATATTTTCATAAATTCTAATCAATTGCAGCATATCTTTTTCCTTAGCTTTCGTTAGAAAATCCAATGCTTTTTGCCCCAATCTAAGTCCTTCATTGGGGTTGCCCGATATCCAATAATTAGCAGATAATCTATTGTAAATACGGGCAAGGGCTACAAAATCAGAGGGGGCAGCTTCATGGATGATTTCCAGTGAACGATTTAGTTGTTCTTGGGCAAGCTGATAGTGTCCCAATCCAGTATAGGCTACAGCCAAATTGCCAAGAGGTATTGTTAGGACTATATCATTTTTGGAATGATTCTGCTCGTAAATAGCTATTACTTGTTTAAACTGCTCTATAGCATTATCATAATGCCCCAATTCTTTGGCAATATTTGCCCGATAACCCAAATAAAAAGCAAAGGTGTCACTTTGCTTGCCATAGTCCTTTTCAACTTGTTGGAGTAGTGCATCCAGATAGCTCGAAGCTTGTTCCAACTGATTATTATTACTATAAACCTCCAGAATGCTATCTAGATTACTAGGATAATCTTGAGCTAGGGTGTAGGGGAGTGTACCCACCAAAAAGAACAGTAATAGTAAGAAACGAAACATGAGTAGCAGGTTGTCTAAGTGCTAGTATATCAGTTGAATACACTTTGGATAATATTAATAAAATAATCTCACATTATTGATTTTTATTCTAAAGTACTATTTGAGATAAATGCTACTTATTTGGTTTAAGCCACATTTTGTTGACGTTTTCGCTTTCTCACCCATAAAAATAGGAGCCCCACCAGCATAGTACCTCCACCAATAGCTCCCCATTGCCAAGATGCCATAGTAGATGTTAGATGCACAGGCTGATTATCGCCCAAAACAATAAAAGCAGACCAATAGATAGGATGGGCGATTTCATCGTCTACATTTTTTAAAAATTCCAATTTGACCTGCCGCAAGGCTTCGTCCTTGGTCATACCTTTGGCCAAATTCTTATAAAACAATTGCATAATAGCCGCCGTAGAAAGGTCATTGACCTCCCAGAGCGAGACCACCAACGAAGGCGTACCAGCATACATAAAGGAGCGCGCCAAGGACATAACCCCCTCCCCTTGTTCAAACTCGCCATAGCCTGTTTGGCAGGCCGATAAAACCACCAAATCATTGGAGAGTTGTAGATTGGAGATTTCATGTGCCTCCAAGAAGTTATTTTCTGTGGTATCATAATCTTCTGAAAATGCGAGGCAAGAGAGCAAGGGAAATTGGTGATTGACCATGCCGTGCATAGCTAGGTGCAGCACCGAGTAGTTGGCTGCTTTTTCTTTGAATAGAGCTTCGGTAGCGGCTTTCCCAAAGAAGAAATCTCCATTGGGAAACTGCTCTTGCAAGATTTCTATTTCCTGTATGGCAGCAGGGAGAGGTTCTAGTACTTGTCGCAATTTTTGATTGGAGGGCGAACGATAAGAAGCAATGGAATCATTGGGGTTGTAACTGGCCGCAAAACCTAGAATTTTGCCATTGTTTGTGCTGTTTTGGTAACGTTTATTTTCTAACAATAGAGCAGCAGCATAAGAGTAGCTAATCGTGTAGTCATGGAGCAGATAATCCAAGCTTTGATAATTGATGACTTGCTGATTGGGAAGCGTAGACAACAAGGTTTCAAAAGGGATATGCCCCAAGTCATTGTCGGGAACAATAATCAATTGCTGGGTATTGGTCAGGTGTTTTTGGATGGGTGCAATCAGTACTTGGTGCAAGTAAAAGGCCGTTTGGGTATACAATAGATACGCCTCTTTTTCATGATTGACAATAAAGGCATGATTGCTCAAGCTCTTTCTAAAATTTTTGATCTGCGCTTGTAGTTTATCTTTCTCAATAGGAAGCCTTTGCAATTGAACCGTTGAGGGCGTAATAACAATAACATAGACGGCCGAATCATAGACACAATATTCCAACAGTGCCGATTGTGGATTTAGCAATTGTTCTTGAATAATGGTTGTCGTGAGTGTTTTTTGTTCATTCTTGAGGGCATTGTATTTGGGATAATTATCTTTTAGTAACTGTCTCATTTTATCCTGCTCCAATTGCACCTCTACCAATTCTTGATTGGCCATTTTTAGAGTTTCTTTATCTTCATCAATAGTGGCCTGAATAATTTTTTTCTTTGCAGCAGCTTTTTCTTTTTTGAGTGTCCGTTCTTGGCTTTTGAGACTGTCGGGAATTTCTCCAAAATTAATGGCTTGATTGCCCTGCAAAGTACTGGAAAGCACAGCCGATTTGTTGTATTCGGCAAAAGTAATGGCATCATTGGTAATAGAAGCATGGCCCGCTTTTTCCAATTCTTTGATAAGTTCCATAGCTCTACTGGAAGTACTAACTAAACCCTTCAATATATTGAGCTTATCTTTCTTAGTATAGACAGCATCTTGCCTGTGCTGTATAAAATAAGCCAGTACTTTTTGTGTTTTATAACTCTCTAACAAGAACTCTTTATCATTATTGTTTTTATAAATAGCTTGCTGTATTTTGGAGAGTGTTACCAATGATTTTCTAAACTCATCATTAGATTTAAAGGTTCGAGTAGACAAGCTTGTTAAATCATGCCCCCGTTCACCGATCTCAATAGCCTCTAGAGCATTGAGCTTAATGGCTTTTTCTACCCATTCCAAGGCTTGAGGATAGAATTTGGAGCCTAATTTTAGATAACACTTAGCAGTTTGATTAGAATACCTTATTACTGGTATAGAGCTAGGGCCCAAAAGGATTTTATACTGTTCTACTATCTCTAAGTTGATTTTTAAGGATTCCTTGTATTGTTTTAGTTGGAATAATGTGACTGATAAGCTCCCCTTGAATGTAAGATAATAAGGATGTTCTTTGCCCATGACTTTGTAGGCCAATGCAATAGCTTTGAGATAGAATGTTTTAGCGTGTTCGAGCTTTCCCATCCTAAGATAGGCAGAGGCAAGATTATTGATAAATATAATCGTATGGGGGTGTTCTGTACCTACAGTTGTGGTGAGAATATCTATAGCCTCCAATAATAGGGGTTCTGCTATTTCAGGCTGATTTAGATTAATATAGCAATCTGCTACATTATTGATATAAATGGCTGTTGTTGGGTGGTTATCCCCTTTGGTTTCTCGTATTATATCCATTGCTTTTTTATAATAAGGGAGTGCCTCATTGCGCCTACCCATATCATTGTAAAGACCTGCCAAATTGTTGAGGGTAGTTGATATTTCCAAAAGATCAGAAGGGAAATGCTCTTGTCGTAAATGTAGTGCTTTTTGTGCTATTAGAACAGCATCTTCGTATTGCTGCAAACCACCATAAGAGGCAGAGATATTCTCATAACAGCTAATTAATGTTTTGATAGAGGGTTGAGAGGCTTTTGAATGGGCTTCCAAGGCTTTTTGGCCTAATTGTAGGCTCTTATCAAACAGCGTTTGATTCCAATAGGTAGCAGATAGACGATTGTAGATGACAGCAATGGATATAAAATCATCAGGTGTGACTTCTTGGGTGATTTTTAAGGCACGATGGAGCTGTTCCTGTGCCAACAAAGGTTTTCCTGCATATAAGTAAGTATACCCCAAATCAACAAGAGGTTGTGCAAGTTTTATATGGTTTTTGGGGTAGTTATTTGCATAAATCTGCATCATCTCCTCCAACATCTCTACCGCTTCTTGGTAACGCCCTAGTTCTTTGATAACCGCTGCTTGATGCCCCAAATAAAAGGCAAACGTATCACTTTGGTTGCCATATTCATCTTTAGCTTTTAATAAAATATTATCAAGGACAGTAATTGCTTCTTCTAGTTTATTATTCTTACGATAACTATCAATAAGACTATCTATATCACTGGGGTAGTTTAAGGCTAAACAGGTATGGTTACTACCAATAAAAAGGAAAAACAACAGTAGTAAACGGAACATAGTTATTGTTTTAGGTTAAATAGTAATGAATTAATTTAATATTATTTTTGTAATGTATAAATAAGTTGACATTAATAATTAATGAACCAACTGTGTGTCTTAAACAATATTACTAAAAGCCTATCATAATTTGTTGATTTTATGTTGTAAACATCTTTCTATTTGAAGTTTAGGACTACCTAATTTGGGGAATTAGACCATCTCCTTTCTACGAACTCGTTTTCTCCAAAAGAAAAACAACAAGCCGACCAAAACAGTGCCACTACCAATGGCTATCCAATACCAAACTGCTGTAGGCGTGTGCAAATTCACAGGCACTGTATCGCCCAAAACAACAAAAGCAGACCAAAAAATAGGATGGGCAATGTCACCATCTACCTCTTGAATAAACGCTAATTTGACCTGTCTCAGCGCTTCATCTTTGGTCATACCTTTGGCCAAATTCTGATAAAACAATTGCATAATAGCAGCCGTAGAAAGGTCATTGACCTCCCAAAGAGAAACCACCAAAGAGGGCGTGCCAGCATACATAAAGGAGCGCGCCAAGGACATAATGCCTTCTCCCTGTTCAAACTCGCCATAGCCTGTTTTGCAAGCCGACAATACTACCAAATCATTATAGAGTTGTAGATTAGAGATTTCGTGTGCCTCCAAGAAGTTATTTTCTGTGGTATCATAATCCTCTGAGAAGGCCAAGCAGGAGAGGAGTGGGGAATGGGGATTGACCATGCCGTGCATGGCCAAGTGCAGAATGGAATAATTGGCAGCTTTTGCTTTGAAAAACGCCTCATTGGCCTCCTTACCCACCAAAAAATCACTATTGGGAAACAACTCTTGGAGGATTTCTATTTCTTGGGCGGCAGCAGGGAGAGGTTCTAGTACTTGTCGCAATTTTTGATTGGCAGGCGAACGATGAGAGGCAATAGGATCATTGGGGTTGTAGCTGGGCGCAAAACCTAGAATTTTGCCATTGTTGGCTCTATTTTTAGAACGTTTATTTTCTAACAATAAGGAAGCAGAATAAGAATAACGAATGGTGTAGTCATGGAGCAGATAATCCAAGTTTTTGTAATTGATTGTTTGCTGATTTGGAAGTGTAGACAACAAGGTTTCAAAAGGGATGTGCCCCAAGTCATTGTCGGGAACAATAATCAATTGTTTTATATCCGTCAAGTACTTTTGGATAGGAGCCATTAAGGTCTGGTGCAAATCAAAGGCCGTTTGGGTATAGAGTACATACGCCTCTTGTTCATGATTGACAATAAAGGCATGATTGCTTAAGCTTTTTCTAAAGTCCTTAATCAGAGCTTTTAAGTTTTGCTTTTGTGTGGGTAGTCGTTGCAATTGAACCATTGATGGTGTAACTACAATAACATAAATAGCCGAATCATAGACACAATATTCTAGTAGTGCCGATTGCGGATTTAGCAGTTGCTCTTGAACGATTTTGGTGGTTAATACTTTTTGTTCATTCTTCAAGGTATTATACTTAGGGTAGTTTTCTTTTAGCAATTGTCTCAGCTTATCTTGCTCCAATTGTATAGCCACTAATTCTTGCGTAGCTGCACTTAAAGCATCTTTATCCTTATTAATAGTGCTTTGAATAATTTTTTTCTTGACTGCTGCAGTTTCTTTTTTGAGTGTTCTTTCTTGATTTTTAATGCTGTCGGGAATTTCGCCAAAATTAATGGCTCTGTTGTCCTGCAATATATTAGCTAAAACAGCCGACTTGTTGTATTCTGCAAAGGTAATGGCTTCAGCGGCAATAGAGGAGTAACCAACTGCATCTAATTGGTCTAGTAGTGCAATAGCCCCTTCAGAAATTTTGGTCAATTGCTTGACTGATCGAAGTTTATCTTTTCTAGTATAAAGGGTGTTTTGCAGTTGTTGAGAAAAGTAAGCGAGTGTTTTTTGGGTTTTGTAACTCTCTAATAAGAATTGTTTGTCACCACTGTTTTTATAAATCGCCTCTTGTATTTGAGAGCGTATTTTAAGTGCTTTTACAAATTGTGGAGTTGATTTAAAAATTCGATTCGATAAAGCTAATAAGTCGTTACTCATTATACCAATATCAATGGGTTCTATGGCATTGAGCGTGATAGATTGTTCTACCCATTCTAGTGCTAGGGAATAAAAATCAGAACCTAATCCAAGATAGCAGTATGCAATTTGATTGTAATAGCGGATAACTTCCACGCTTTCTGGACCAAGCACTTTTTTAGAAGCATCTGTTACTTCAAAGTAGAGCTCTAATGCTTTTTCATAATTCTTTAGGCGTAGAAAAGAGCCTGCTAGATTGCCCTTAAAACTAATATAATAAGGATGTTCTGTGCCAAATACCTTAGCACTTAGTTGTATTGCTTTTTGAAAATAAATAATAGCACGTTCAGCTTCATCCATTTTATTGTAAAGTCCCCCTACATTGTTGTTAAATATAATGGTGTTGGGATGTGCTTCACCAAGTGCCGTTTTAAATATATCTAAAGCCTCCAAAAGTAGTTCTTCCGCTTTTGTAAATTGATTTAAATCCTGATAACAGGTTGCCAAATTATTGAGATAAATAGCAACTTCTGGATGTTGATTACCTTTATTTTTTTTTATAATTCCAAGTGCTTGCTGATAATAAGGAAGTGCCTCATTTGAGCGCTCTATTCTACTGTAAAGATTAGCCAAATTGTTTAGAACAGTAGCCAATTCCAAGTCATCGGGCGCAAAGTGTTTCCGTTTTAAATCAAGTATATGTTGTATCATATCAATAGCATCCTCATATTGCTTTAGACCTTTATAAGCAGAGGCCACATTCTCATAACTATTAATTAATACGTTAATGTCTTCTTTGTCTACTTTGGATTGTAACATTAATGCTTTTTGGGCTGCTTCCAGAGCTTCTGTATAAGAATTTGAAAAATAATAAAAAAGGGAGAGGGAATTGTAAATAAGAGCAATAGCCATGTAATCAGAAGGAGTAGACTGTTGGGTGATATGAATGGCTCTGTCTAGTATTTCCTTTGCTCGTGGATATTTTCCAAGCATCAGATAGGTTTTGCCTAAAGAGTGGAGTGGAGAGGCTAGTTTGATATGATCTTTAGAATAGTTTTGCTCATAAATAGTTATTACTTTTTTAAATGAATTTGCAGCTGCTTCATAATGCCCTATTTCTTTGGTAATACTTGCCTGATAAGTAAGATAAAATGCAAAGGTATCGCTTTGATTGCCATATTCTTTTTCAGCTTTATCTAATATATTCTCTAAGTAGATAACCGCTTCTTCCAATTGCTTATTATCATAGTAAACCTGAAGCGTACTATCTAAATTATTGGGATAATCCAATGCTAAAGCAGTAGGTAAATAAGCTAAAAAAAAGAGTACTACAACTAAAAAATGAAACATATATGCTGGATTTTTGTAAGTGCAAGCAAATCAGTTAAGTAGGCTATTTAACAATAGTAATAAAATAATCCCAGATCCTGTTGTTTTTGGCCTTCAAACCATTTTATGGTAGCTATTGATGTGCCTACTTAAACAACTTCCTTTCTACGAATGCGCTTTCTTACCAACAAAAATAACAGTCCTGCAAGCACAGCACCACCACCAACCGCCCCCCAGAGCCAAGGTGCTGTGGTTGGTTTCAGGTGTACAGGCTGGTTATCGCCCAAAACAATAAAAGGCGACCAAAAAATAGGATGGGCAATGTCACCATCTACCTTTTGTATAAACGCTAATTTGACCTGTCTCAGCGCTTCATCTTTGGTCATGCCTGCTGCCAAGTTTTGGTAAAACAATTGCATAATAGCAGCCGTAGAAAGGTCATTGACCTCCCAAAGAGAAACCACCAAAGAGGGCGTGCCAGCATACATAAAGGAGCGCGCCAAGGACATAATGCCTTCTCCCTGTTCAAACTCGCCATAGCCTGTTTTGCAAGCCGACAATACTACCAAATCATTATAGAGTTGTAGATTAGAGATTTCGTGTGCCTCCAAGAAGTTATTTTCTGTGGTATCATAATCCTCTGAGAAGGCCAAGCAGGAGAGGAGTGGGGAATGGGGATTGACCATGCCGTGCATGGCCAAGTGCAGAATGGAATAATTGGCAGCTTTTGCTTTGAAAAACGCCTCATTGGCCTCCTTACCCACCAAAAAATCACTATTGGGAAACAACTCTTGGAGGATTTCTATTTCTTGGGCGGCAGCAGGGAGAGGTTCTAGTACTTGTCGCAATTTTTGATTGGCAGGCGAACGATGAGAGGCAATAGGATCATCGGGATTATAACTGGCAGCCAAGCCTAAAATCTTACCATTGTTTTGACCATTGTTGTACCGTTTATTCTCTAGCAATATAGAAGCTGAGTAGGAATAGCGAATGGTGTAATCATGGAGGAGATAATCCAAGTTTTTGTAATTGATTGGTTGCTGATTGGGCAAGGCAGATAGTAGGGTTTCAAAAGGTATATGCCCCAAGTCATCATCAGGAATAATAATGAGCTGCTTTATATTGGGCAAATAGTTTTTGATAGGAGCTATCAGTATTTGGTACAAATCGAAGGCAGTTTGGGTGTAGAGGATATAGGCTTCTTGTTCACTATGCACAATGAAAGAATAATTGCTCAAACTCTTTCTAAAGTCTTGGATTTTTGTTCTTAATACACGCTTTTGAATGGGCAGTTTTTTTAATTGAACCATTATGGGTGTAATAACAATAACATACACAGCCGAATCATAGACACAATATTCTAACAGAGCAGTTTGAGGCTCTAATAATTCCTCTTGAACAATAGTGGCAGTGAGTTTTTTTTGCTCGTTCTTCAAGGCATTATACTTGGGGTAATTCTCCTTTAGCAGTTGTCTTAGTTTATCCTGCTCCAATTGTACATCAACCAAGGCTTGTGTGGCAGTATTCAAAGCATCTTGGTCATTGCTGTTGGTACTGTGAATGATTTTTTTCTTTATAGCAGCTTTTTCTTTTTTGAGTGCTCGTTCACGCTGCTTGAGACTGTCTGGAATACCCCCAAAATTGATGGCCTGATTACCTTGCAAGGCACTGGACAAAATAGCCGACTTGTTGTATTCGGCAAAGGTAATGGCCTCAGCAACCACACTAGGCACTTCTACCGCTTCTAAATGCTGGATCAGTGCAATAGCTCTACCCGAAGCCTGAATCACATATTCTAGTGTATTGAGTTTGTCTTGTCTAGTATAAACTGTGTTTTGGAGCTGTTGTGAAAAATAGGCTACTGCTTTTTGGGTTTGATAACTATCTAGCAAAAATTGTCGATTATTACCAGCTCTGTAAATCGCTTCTTGTATTTTAGAAAGTATTTCAAGAGCTATTACAAACTGAATATTAGATTTAAATGTTCGAGCAGATAAAGCCTCTAAATCATTGCCAATAGAGCTAATTTCAATAGGATCAATAGCATTAAGTGTAATAGAACGCTCTATCTCGTTTAAGGCTTGATCATAAAAATCACCCCCCAATAATAGATAACATTTAGCAATCTGATTGTGATACATAATAGTGGGTACACTACTTGGCCCAGAAACTATGGCAGATCTATTGGCTAATTCTGAGTATAGTTTTAAGGCTTCCTTATAGTTTTTTTGTTGTACCAATACAGCCGCCAAATTGCCCTGAATACTAATACAATTGGGATGCTCCTTGCCCAATACTTTTTTGGCCAAGTCAATAGCTTTTTTGTAATAAATTTTTGATTGTTCAAAATCCTGCATCTTATCATACAAAGCCCCTATATTATTGATAATTACCAAGGTGTTGGGGTGTTCATCACCTAAGATTATTCTAAATATAGCCATAGCTTCCAATAGCAGTGGTTCTGCTTTTTTAAATTGCTTCAAATGCTGATAGCAATTGGCTAAATTACTGAGGTAGATAGCAGTTTTGGGGTGTTTATTTCCCTTACTCTTCCTTACTATTTCCACTGCTTTTTGATAATAAGGCAATGCTTCGCTATTGCGCCGTATATGGTCGTAATAGTAGGCCAAATTATGGAGGGTACTGGCCAAATTTGTATGGTTGAATGGGAAATGCTGCTGTTGCAAAAAAAGTGCTTTTT
Source organism: uncultured Aureispira sp. (assembly GCA_964445645.1). Taxonomy (GTDB): domain Bacteria; phylum Bacteroidota; class Bacteroidia; order Chitinophagales; family Saprospiraceae; genus Aureispira. The sequence continues at coordinate 11,137 of CAYULH010000080.1, forward strand.
GCTGCATAGCAATAGCATTTTCATATTGCTGTAGCCCACTGTAAGACAATGAAATATGTTCGTGGCTCTTGATGAATGTTTCTATGTCTTTTTCTGTGTTTTTGGGCTGAATTTCTAGTGCTTTTTGTCCATATTCAATTCCTTTGGAGTAGGTATTGGACAGATAGTGGGTAAGTGATAAATCATTGTAAATAGTGGCAATAGTTTTAAAATCAGAAGGCGTGGTTTGTTGTGTAATGTCCAAAGCACGATGGAGCATTTCTTGGGCAGGTTTAGGACTGTGCAATTCAATATATATTTCGGCCAAGGAAATGAGAGCAGGAACTAGTTTTATAGGATTAGAAGGGTGGTTGTGTTCATAAATAGCAATGACCTCCTCGAATACTGCTGAAGCTTCGTTGTAACGCCCTATTTTTTGTGCAACTTTAGCTTTATAATCCAAAAAAAAAGCAAAGGTATCACTTTGATTGCCATACTCTTTTTCAGCTTTTCCTAATAGAGCATCCAAATAGCTAATTGCTTGTTCTAGCTGATTATTGGTACTGTAAACAGTAATAATGCTATCGAGGTTGCTAGGGTAGTCTAGTGCTAGAGCAGCAGAATTGGAGCCAAGGAACAACAATAAGAGGAGTAAGAAACGATCCATGGTTATTGTTTTAAGTGAAACATAGCAAACCAGTTCAGTATGATTTGCACATACCTATGAAGCAATATGAAAGAGCTGGTTCATTGTACAGATAAACCAACAGTGTTATTTGAACAATATTAATAAAAAATATTTCAAAATAGATTGTTTTTTAGAGACTACTTAAACAACTTCCTTTCTACGAGTGCGTTTTCTTACCAACAAAAATAACAGTCCTGCAAGCACAGCACCACCACCAACCGCCCCCCAGAGCCAAGGTGCTGTGGTCGGTTTTAGTTCTATAGGCTGATTATCACCCAGCACAATAAAAGCAGACCAAAAAATAGGATGGGCAATGTTACCATCTACTTCTTGAATAAATGCTAATTTGACCTGTCTCAGCGCTTCATCTTTGGTCATACCTGCTGCCAAGTTTTGATAAAACAATTGCATAATAGCAGCCGTAGAAAGGTCATTGACCTCCCAAAGAGAAACCACCAAAGAGGGCGTGCCCGCATACATAAAAGAACGAGCCAAAGATATTACCCCTTCTCCTTGTTCAAATTCGCCATAACCTGTTTTGCAAGCCGACAATACTACCAAATCATTATAGAGTTGTAGGTTGGAGATTTCGTGTGCCTCCAAGAAATTATTCTCAGTACGATCATAGTTTTCTGTAAATGCCAGTGAAGAGAGCAAGGGGTATTCATTGTTGACAATACCATGCATAGCTAGGTGCAGTATAGAGTAATGAGCAGCTTTTTCTTTGAATAGGGCTTCATTGGCAGCTTTGCCAACAAAGAAATCACTATTGGGAAATTGCTCTTGCAATATTTTGATTTCTTGTGCAGCAGCAGGTAAGGGATCTAGCTTTTGTCGCAATTGTTGATTGGCAAGAGAGCGATAAGTAGCAATAGAGTCATTGGGGCTATAACTGGCTGCAAAACCTAGAATTTTGCCATTGTTCGTGCTGTTTTTATAATTTCTATTTTCTAACAACAAAGAAGCTGCATACGAATAACGAATGGTATAATCATAGAGCAAATAATCCAAGTTTTGATAGTTGATGATTTGCTGATTGGGCAAGGTAGACAACAAGGTTTCAAAAGGGATGTGCCCCAAATCATTGTCAGGAATAATGATAAGCTGCTTGATATTGGTCAGATGCTTTTGAATAGGAGCAATCAATATCTCGTGCAAATCAAAGGCCGTTTGGGTATACAATACATAAGCCTCCTTTTCGTGATTTACAATAAAAGGATAGTTGCTCAAGCTTTTTCTGAAATCTTGAATCTGTTTCCTTAGTGTACTTTTGTCTACAGGCAGTTTTTGTAGTTGAACAGTTGATGGGGTAATTACAATAACATACACAGCCGAATTATAGACACAATATTCCAATAGTGCCGATTGCGGATTTAGCAATTGCTCTTGAACAATAGTAGTAGTGAGCTGCTTTTGTTCATTCTTCAAGGCATTATATTTGGGATAATTTTCCTTTAGCAATTGTCGTAGTTGCTCCTGTTTCAGTTGTATATCTACCAGCTCTTGTGTAGCAGTATCAAGGGCTTCCTTATCTTGGTTGGTGGTGCTTTGAATGATTTTTTTCTTGACCAATGCCTTTTCTTTCTTAAGTGTACGTTCCTTATTTTTGAGGCTATCGGGAATTTCTCCAAAATTGATGGCTTGATGGCCTTGCAAAGTATTAGCTAGTACCGCAGATTTGTTGTATTCTGCAAAGGTAATGGCCTCGGCTACAACAGAAGAGTAGCCTGCTGAGTCTAATTTTTCAAGTAGCATCATAGCACGTCCAGAAATTTTGGTCAATTCTTTGACCGTTCTAAGCTTATCCTTTTTAGTATAAACTGTGTTTTGTAATTGTTGTACAAAGGATGCCAATGTTTTTTGGGTGTTATAACTCTTGAGCAAAAATTCTTGATCCTTAGTGTATTCGTAAATACCTTGTTGTATTCTAGAAAGCACCTGCAGTCCTCTTTGGAATTGTTGATTGGATCTAAATGTTCTACTAGATAAATCTTTGATATTGCCCAACTCTTCAAGATTAAGCGGCTCTAGGGCATTGAGTGCAATAGAGCGCTCCACATACTCCAAAGCTTGAGGATAAAAATCAGGCCCTAAAAACAGATAACACTTGGCCATTTGAGTGTAAGATATAATCACTTGTAGACTACTGGTGCCAAAAACAGCTTTAGAGGTTTCTGCTGCTTCTGAATAAAGCCTCAAGGCTTGCTCATAATTTTTGCTATCGATATAAACACCTGCCAAGCTTGATTTGAAGGTAATGGTATTGGGGTGCGTAGGGCCAAATACTTTTTCGCCCAATTCGAGTGCTTTGCCAAAATAAATCTTGGCTTTTTCAAACTCCTTCATAGTGGCATACAAGCCACCCATATTATTGGTAAATACAATACTGTTAGGATGTTCTTCTCCAAATACAGTTCTAACAATATCCAATGCCTCCAAAAGTAGTGGTTCTGCTTTTTCAGGTTCACCCAAATAGTTATAACAATTCGCTAGATTATTAATGTAAATGGCAGTTTCTGGATGCTTGCCCCCCTTATTTTTTCGCATTATTTCCAGCCCTCTTTGGTAGTAAGGGAGTGCTTCGTTATAACGATTCAGCTTACTGTAAAAGCGAGCCAAATTATTAAAGGAACTAGCAAACCTTTGTTGTCTGGGAGGGAAATGCAGTTGGCGCAACTCAAGGGCTTTTTTTTGCATGGCAATAGCCTCTTCATATTGTTGCAGCCCACCATAAGAACCAGCCATGTTTTCATAAGCAAATACCAACTCTATTATATCCGAGTTGCTTTCCAACTTAACATCAGACAGTATATCCAAAGACTTCTTGCTCCACTCAAGCCCTTCTGCATCTTTTTCAGAGAGCCAGTAGTTGGCCGATAAGTTATTGTAAATACGAGCGATAGCTATTTTATCCGAAGAGGAAGCCTGCTGGGTAATACTCAAGGCACGATCAAGTAATTTTTGAGCAATTTGATGTTCTTTTATCTCAATGTGTACTCTTGCCCAATCAACAAGTATTGCTGCCACCTTGATATGGTTCTCTGAGTGATTTTGCTCATAAATATTAACTGCCTCCTCAAATAATTTAGAGGCTTCTTTATAGTTGCCTAACTCTTTGACAATCTCTGCTTTATGACCCAAGTAAAAGGCAAGAGTATCACTTTGATTGCCATACTCTTGTTCTGCTTTTGAGAGTATTTTGTCAAAGTAAGCAACTGCCTGTGGAAGTTGCTGGTTAGTGCGATAGGCATCAATAATACTATCTAGATTTGTAGGATAATCTAGTGCTAGTATGGAGTGGTTATAACCAATAAAAAAGAACAATAGTAGGAAGATTCGGGACATTGATAGTATTTTAAGTTTTTACACACTAAAACATTGTCGGACAAAAAACAATGCTCAATTGCTTGTATTAGATTTGTTTGTTGGTGGTACGATTTACATTGCTTGGGGAGGGGTTAGTATGTTGAATGTGTTTCTATTTGTAACGGCTACTTAAGTAATTGAACTATATGCACTTATTTTATGAGGAAGTGCTACCTCAACAATGTTAATAAAATAATTTTACAACATATTAACTTTTGGTTTTGAATAACAACTTCATTGTTATAAAATTACCTAGCTCATATTTAATATTAGCCTGATAACCCAAGTAAAAGGCAAAAGTATCACTTTGGTTGCCATAGTCTTGTTCTACTTTTTTCAATACTTTATCTAAGTAGATAGTAGCTTCTTCTAATTGATTATTATTGCTATAAACCGCAAGAATGCTATCTAAATTGTTCGGATAATCTTGCGCTAGAACAGTAGGAGGATAACTCATTAAAAGGAAAAACAATAGAATGTATCGGGACATTGGTAGTGTTTTAAGTTAAATACTATGATGTACAGTATAATACTTCGTGGATTAGCTCACTTTGCTTATGAGCTTACCTACGGTTCGGTTTAGCTCGCTTCGCTCGTGAGCTTGGCGTTGCCTCGGTTTTTACTTTTTTTACACTCGCAAAGCGATCTGAATTAGTTTGTATAGTATACAGACTAATGAAGTAAGGATAGTAGGAACTTGGAGTAATCTCTTGGGGAAGTATAAATATAAAATATAAGCTTATCTATCATAAGATAAAGCTTTTCTTGCACAATAGGAAAATTTGTTGATTTTATTGGAGTGCTATGATTGGGCAACTTAGATGCTTTCTACAAAATCAGCAAGACTCTGGTTGTATTGCAATGCCTTGGTCAAGTGCTTGCTTTTTTGATAATCCTTGGATAAAAATGCTTGTAATGCTCTAGGCCCTTGTTGTTTTTTAGAATGATATTGCTTGCTGAATTTAGAATCAGTACGTTTCTTTTTGCCCAAAACTTTCTTCAAATGCTGCTTAGGGTCAGGGCGCATACTGCTGTCTTTGGCCTCATACAAAGGCAAGAGCCATGCTTCCATTTCTTCTATACAAATGGCATACAATAATTGCTTTTGGTAATTACCCTCTAGCCATGTATGGATTTGGTCAATAACTGCTTGGCGCAATGCGGTACAATATTGTTTTTCTTGGCCTTTTTCTCTGGTAGGACGAGGTACATCATAGCCCTCTAGCTCACACTCAGCTGTATCTAAGTGGATGATGATTTTTCGTTCTTCCTCCAATGGGTTTTCTTCTAAGAACAATTGGAATTTTTCTCGCTCCACACAGTCTTTTTTTATCATAATCCAAGAACTGTATTCATCGGATGTCATGGCTTGATACTGGCCTTGCAAGTCGGTTTCATCGGCCAACTCTTCGGGGCGCAAGACTCGAATCTCGTCCTCATCACCTGTAATAGACCACAATACATTCTCAATAACAGCCACATCCCCCTTGCCTTCTGCAATGATACCAAACACCATAAACCTAAAAATTTTGAGGCAAACCACCCAATTGCCCACGCATCCACAATTCCGATAATTTGAGGCGATGGCCGCCCACTTCTACATCGGGTTTTAGTTGTACCCGTTTTACAGTCGTGTGCCCTTTTTTGTTGCGGCGCACCACAAATAAACGTTGTTCATCATCGTGCAAATTGAGTCCGTCCAATACGGCTGGATTGTGGGTGGTGATTAGGCTTTGTTTGTCATTTTCCTTGGATAACAACACCAGATTCTTGACCAATTCTCGGCACAATTTAGGATTGAGGGCATTCTCAATATTATCAATGGCAAAAAAAGGAGGCGTTTTGTCACTAATCAATAAGGCCAAATAAAACAGAATATGCAAAGCCCCCTCATTGGCATTTTCTATAGAAAAAGTGTTCTTGCTCTCGGCCATGAACTTGTCACGTAAATAAAGAAAGGATTCTGATCTTAGCTTTATAAAATCTTTTGCCAATTTACCGTCTAAATCTATTATTATACCTTCTTCATCTAGCCAATGAATGAAATTAGCGTATTCTAATAAACTGTTCCTCTTTGATTCATCAAATGTACTTAATAACATGTCTAAATTTTCTCCATGCCGACCTGGGATTTCAAGACTTTGTTTATTAAAGCCCCTCAAGATGTTTGTTTGTAATTCGTAAATAATATAAGCAGCTAATCTTCGATTAATGTTTTTGCCCATTTGCATTGTTATGTTACGTATGAAATTTCTGTCTATCATGACAGTGGCATCTTGATCTGTCTTATTTTCAACAGTAAAATCGAGTTTGATTTTCAAGGGAGTAGTTGGTTTTTCTTCTCTTGTTCTAGCAATCCATTCACTATTAATGTCGTCTAAGTTATCTGTTCCAAGATATATGGAAATAGGAATACCTGATTTATCATACAATTCTATGTCTATATGCTCCTTTGTGTTAGAGTCATCAAAGGCAGTAACCATCATATTAGGTCTGGTTACTCTAATCCCTTTAGCAGCTAGATCATTATTTTTTAAGCGTCCTGCACCAGCCGTACTCAACAAGGCCACTGCCTCCAAAATATTGCTCTTACCACAACCATTCTCACCAATAAACACATTTACACGACCCAGCTCCAATTCCAGATCATGAATGGATTTATAGTTTTGAATACGCAATTTTGTAAACATGTTGTATAAATTATGTATAGTAATAGATGTTGTGTGTAATCATTGCGCCCATTCTAATGATGCCGCCAGCCCTGAGCAATCAACTCCTTGATACTGCCCCCACTGGTATGCAGATTAATGCCATCCTCCGGCTTGGTCATTTCGCCAATAATGCGAATATCCATATTGTAACGAATCTTTTCGGCATCCTCCGGCTTGATGGTAAACAATAGCTCGTAATCCTCGCCACCATGCAAGGCACAAGTAGTAGGCGGCAACTTAAAATCAATGGCCTTGACCGAGGTTTCTTGTGCAATCGGCAAGTTCTTTTCTTCAATGTAAGCCCCTACATCTGAGGCACGGCAAATATGAATGAGATCCGATGACAGCCCATCCGATAAATCAATCATAGAAGTTGGCAGCAATTGGGCTTTCTGAAAGAAGTTGTAAATATCTTTGCGAGCCTCTGGCTTGAGCAAACGCCCAACAATGTAGTCCTTATCCTCCAGATTGGGCTGCATATTGGGATGCTCCAAGTAGATTTGCTTTTCACGCTCTAGCAATTGCAAGCCCACATAAGCCCCTCCCAAGAAACCCGTCACACAGATCAAATCGCCTACTTGTGCCGTGTTTCTGTACACCAACTGCTCGGCTGGTGCCGTGCCTAGTGCTGTTACACTAATAGCCAAACCCTGCACAGAAGAAGTGGTGTCGCCACCCACCAAGTCCACGCCATATTGCTCACAAGCCAAATGAATGCCGCTGTAAATCTCGGCCACAGCCTCTACCGAAAAACGATTGGATACCGCAATAGAAACCGTCACCTGTGTAGGGCGGGCATTCATGGCATAAATATCGGACAAATTGACAATAATAGCCTTGTAGCCCAAGTGTTTGAGAGGGGTGTAGACCAAATCGAAGTGGATGTTCTCAATGAGTAAATCGGTAGAAATAACGGTGCGTTCTGGGCCTCCAAAATCTAGCACGGCTGCATCATCGCCCACCCCTTTGAGGGTAGATTTGTTTTTTAATTGAACATCTTTGGTAAGGTAATCAATGAGTCCAAATTCTCCCAACTCACTTAATTCTGTACGTGCCATAGTGCTTATTTATTCTTTTTGTATGCGTTATATTCTAAAATAAAAGGGTTGCTCTCTCGCTCTTCGCCTACAGTAGTAGCAGGCCCATGCCCAGCATAAACCATTGTATAGTCTGGCAAGCTCATAAACTCCCGCTCAATACTTTCCATTAGTGTTTTATGATTGCCCCCCGGTAAATCTGTTCGGCCAATACTGCCTCTAAACAATACATCGCCCCCGATTACAAATTGAGCTGCTTCACAATAAAAAGAAACCGAAGCAGGAGAGTGCCCCGGAGTCAACAAAATTTTTAATTGACTGTTTCCAAAACTAATAAAATCACCTTCTTGGAGATAACGTTCTGGATTAGGGTCGGGCGATTGTTGTATATTGGGAATGCCATACATTTGTGCTACCATAGGAACACTTTCTAATACAGGCAGTTCACCTTTATGAATCTCTAGTTCCAAGCCATAAGTTTCGGCCACATAACGATTGCCCAATACATGATCGATATGACAATGGGTATTGAGCAGGCGCACTGGTTTTAGTTGTTGTGATGCAATAAAATCGTGCAATTGTTGACGCTCAGAGGGCGTATAACAACCGGGATCAATAATAAGACACTCTCGGCTCTCATCGTACACCAAGTAGGTATTTTCAGAAAAAGGATTAAAGGCAAAAGCATGAACGTTTGTCATAAGTGCTGTTTGTGAAGTGGTTTTATTTTTGCTGTTATAATGAAAATAAGAAGAGGATGTAGTTGTTGTGAATAATACCCTCTAAAAGAAAATATTATTAAGCTATACTACACAGCAATCACAAAAATACGTTATTATTAATACAAAGTCTTACTGCTGTAGCAAAATTGCAACATTTTTGCAGTAAACTACCAATGCCCCACTCTTGGTTAGGAAATGACTAGCTGCTTATTTTACTGTTGTGCTAAACAGTACTCACGACTTACGACAAATTGCTATGATCTTATCAAAATATACTACAATTGCCTGCCTAGTTTGGTTATGCTGTACTTTTTTTCCTTTTTTGGTACAAGGTCAGCTTATCAATACACCATTTGGACAAAATCGCATACAATACGAACACAAAGATTGGTATCAATACAATTCTGAACATTTCACTATTTATTATGCAGAGGGCGATGAGGCATTATCACGCTATTTATTGCCAGTATTAGAATTGGATTATATTGAGCTATCGCGTTTGTTTGAGCACCAGCTCAAGCGAAAGGTGCAAGTAATTGTACACAGTGATTACAGCGATTATATTCAGAGTAATATAGGCATTCCCAGACATCAAGTTAATGAAGGGGGCGAAACCAATATTGTCAGGCCAAAAATGCAATTGTATTTTACAGGGAATCACAATAATATGCGCCAACAAGTGCGTCAGGGTTTGGCAGAAGTGTTATTGGGCAAGGTATTGACAGGAACTAGTTTGCAGGAAATTGTACAAAATTCTGTACTGATGAATTTGCCGAGTTGGTTCCTCAAAGGTGCGGTAGCACATGCCGCCGAAGGCTGGACTACAACTATGGACGATCGTTTGCGTGATGTATTGTTGAGTGGCAAGTATGCCAATTTTGTAGAATTGGCCAAGAAAGAACCCAAACTGGCTGGGCAATCCCTTTTTCACTACATCCATCAAGAACACAGCAAATCAACCATTTCCAATTTGTTGTACCTCACCCGTATCAATCGCAGTGTAGAAAATGGATTTTTGTATGTTTTTGGCAAGACCTATTATCAAGTGGTCGGGGTAGATTGGTTCAATTATTACCGTGATCGTTATAATAGTGATAATCGCAAACGCCGTTTTCCCAACAAAGGAGAACTGGATTTAAAATTATCGCCCAAGGCCATTATCAAGGAATTAAAAATAAGCCCCAACTCCAAATACGTGGCCTATGTAGAGCATAATATGGGCGTTAGAAAAGTGATTGTTCAGGAAGTAGCAACCAATGCAAGAACAGTCTTGTATAGAATTGGAGAAAAAGACCGAACAGGAGATTTTGAACGCCATTATCCTTTATTGGCTTGGAATACTACTAGTGACAAAGTAACTATTATCCACGAAAAACGCGACAAAGTGTACCAGCGCCGCCAAGGCATCAAGAGCAAAGGGGCCAAAGATGAGGAAATTGTGGGCGTAGAACGGGTAATGGATATAGCCGTCTGGAACAATTCCACCCTAATGGCAACAGCCATCAAGGATGGGCATTCTGATTTGTATCAAATCAAAGGCGGCACTACCAAAGCCCTTAGTAACGATTTTTGGGATGATGCGGAAGTGGCTGTAGTTACCCTCAATGGTCAAAAAGGAATTGTGTTTTCTTCTAATAGAGAAGATGCACCCTTAAAGAAAGCACTCTTTGGTGAGGTATTCCCCTCTTCCAATTTTGATTTGTATTTCTACAATCCCACTACGCCCAATGCACCACTCATTCGTTTGACCCGAACGCCTATTGCCAATGAACGTCATCCTATAGCAATGGGCAAAGGCAATCATTTTACCTATTTGAGTGATGAAAATGGCTTTTATAATCGTTATGTAGCTGTTTTGGATAGTGTACTACTACGAGAAGAATTTGTGTTGGTACTAGAAGATGGAACCGAAATATTGGGCCATCCCGATAGCATCTATAGCCATTTGCCTGTAGATAGCCAGTATGTACGTCCTGTTTATGTATTATCAGGTATAGCAGAGGCCAACACTGATTACAGCCGCAACATTATTGAACATGATGCCAATAGCAGCAAAATCACGGATTTGATTTACAGCCAAGGTACTTATCATGTATTTGTGCGAGATGCCAAGCCCGAGCGCAAAATGGAAGACATGAAAAAAACGACCTATCGTTTGGTGTTAGAGCGAGAATTGGGGCTAGAAAAAGCAAAAGCAGCCAAAAGTACAGTAGCCATCAAGCCCAATCCAGCAACCGTAAACCCTACACCACCCGAACCCGAAGATACACGCCCATTGCGTCTAGAAATGGAAGAACCTGCTAGTGATACGGTACCACCAGCAAAGGTAAAAGTAGACACAGGAGCCATTGATATTGATAATTATCAATTCCAAAGTGAGTTTAAGGATATTGAAGATCCAGAGGATCAGGGAGCGGTACGCCCCTTGATACTGGTAGAAGATGGCAATGAAATCAAGGCAACCCCTCGTGAACAGAACACGACCAAACGCCCACTTACCAATTCGGGTACTAAGATGGTGGCTTGGGAGAGTGAGCAAACGGAACCTTACAAGAGTTTGTTCAAAATTAGTCAGTTGACCTTCCAAATGGATAATACACCTTTGTTTAATGGTATGAATATGTATTTGGGGGGCAACTATGAATTCCAACCCTTGAGCTTTGCCTTTAAAACAGGGTTTGTAGATGTGTTTGAGAATTTCTATTTAGAGGCAGGTTTGCGAGTACCCTTAGATTTTAATGGTATGGAGTACTTTATGACTTTAGAGAATAAACGTGGCCGAATTGACCAAAAATATTCTTTCTATCGCCGTGGACGGGTCAACAATTATGTACTAGTAGATACGGTAACCAATGCATCTGTAGAAGCCAGAGGACGTACCATCAAGCACTGGTTAGAAGCAGAGTTTAGTTATCCGCTCACCAAGTTTCAGAGTGTACGAGCTAGATTGGGAATGCAGTTGGATAAGGTGGCTATATTGGCAGATGATGTCCCTAGCTTAACAGTACCCGTTTATCACGAAAACCGCCTCAATGCACGTTTTGAGTATGTGTTTGACAATACCATTCCGCTGTATACCAATGCTTGGAAAGGCACTAAATTCAAAGCTTATTTGGATTTTTATAAGCCTTTTACGGTTGAGAGTACAGATGGAGACTTTAGAGTAGGGGTAGAGGGTGGACTTACCACCGCCATTGGATTTGATGTGCGGCATTATTGGAGCTTTGACAATAAAACCGTGTTTGCTGTTCGAGCAGCAGGGGCAAGCTCGTTTGGTCAACAAAAAATATTATACTCCTTAGGTGGGGTTGAGAATTGGATGTTTTCGTCTGTTAATAATAACATTACATTGCCCGATGCACAAAACTATGGCTTACAAACACTGGCTTCGGGCTTGCGTGGATTTAGCAACAACTCCAGAAATGGTAGTTCTTATGCCTTGATCAATGCAGAAATGCGTATTCCTATCGTGGATTATTTATCCAGAAATTCACCTAGAAACACCATATTGAGAAATTTACAGTTGGTGCTGTTCTTTGATGTGGGCACAGCTTGGCAAGGAGCCTCCCCCTTTAGTATAGACAATCCATTAAATACTACCATCATAGATAACAATGGCCCTGGAGTTGTCTCTCCTGTTCGTCTGGTTGTTAATTATTATCGCCGTCCTATCTTGATGGGCTATGGATTGGGAATACGTACTGTCTTGCTCGATCACTATTTCCGTTTGGATTATGCGTGGGGCGTAGAGACAGGGCAAGTACAAGCTCCCATGATTTACTTTGCTGTAGGAACAGATTTCTAAGTAGGTGCAAAAAAGTAACCGTACAACCGAGCTTGCGAGCTCATGAACGAAGTGAACTAATAAAAAATGAGAGACTCACGAAGTGATCTGCGCTGGCTTGTCTGCGCTGGCTTGTGCTAGTAGCACAAAAGCTAGAGCAAAAATGGCACAAAAGGACTAGCACTTTCTCAGATCGAGGCACTCGCTATGCGATCTGACTTATTTGATACAGTGTATCAAATAATCAGGTAACAAAGCTGTAACGGGTTACAGCGCGTATTTCCAACGATGAACCGAGGCTCTGCCGAGCTCATAAGCGAAGCGCACTAGCTGGGGAACCCCGAAGGGCTCACGAAGTAAAAAGAATCGTTTTTTAGCCCGTTTACTTTTTTAAGACTACTTAAAG
>CAYULH010000081.1:0-1886 GCA_964445645.1 uncultured Aureispira sp.
TAGCACTAGAGCTTGAGGATGAAACACTTGCACTCACACTTTTGCTTGGAGCAGAAGAGGAACTAGCACTAGAGCTTGAGGATGAAACACTTGCACTCACACTTTTGCTTGGAGCAGAGGCGGAACTAGCACTAGAGCCTCTACTCAATGAAGAAGAACTACTAGACGAATCTCCCACAATTTGTTCACCATTTACAACTACACTTGTATTGGCATTACCTGATATTTGTGTATCAACTTTGGTTCCATCACTAGTAACAGTACTACTAGTACTAGACGGTAAGGATACCATTTTGTCAAGCGAGACTCCCTTTTCAGCCATTGATCGTAGCTTCGTCTTCTCCGCTTCTAATTCTTTAAGTTTGTCCGAAATTTGTGTAATCATTCTAGGATTCTCCATCCTACCAAGCACAATTCTCATTCGCTTTTCTTGATCCTCTATCTCTGTAATTTTTGTGGTAATTTCTTCAGTAACATTTGCCATGACTTATTTTAACTTTGTTAAGGCAGTTATTAAAATTTGATATAAGCTAACTTAATAGAGCATGAATCCATTTAATTATTGGCTCATGCTCTATAAGCAGCTATGTCTATTTCATCTAACCCTACCTTGATTTAACATTGACATCTACATCCACTTTAGTCTTGCCTGAAGACTTGGATTTACTACCTCCTGAAGATTTAGATTTACTACCTCCTGAAGACTTGGATTTACTACCTCCTGAAGACTTGGATTTACTACCTCTTGAAGACTTAGACTTACTACCTCCTGAAGACTTAGACTTAGACTTAGACTTAGACTTAGATTTGGATTTGGATTTGGATTTACCACACCCTTTTTTCTTCTTATCGCTCTTGCGTTTTTTATCTTTTTTACATTTTTTATCTCGGCTTTTACATTTTTTCTTCTTGTCTCTTTTACATTTTTTCTTCTTGTCTCTCTTACCACAACCACCTTCACTTGGTGCAGACACATTTGCTTCAACACTTGTACCACATCTTACAGGCTCCGGCTCTGACGCAAGTACTGGCTCTGGCGTGGGTTCAGGCATTGGCATTGGCTCTGGCGTGGGTTCAGGCATTGGCATTGGCTCTGGCGCAGGTTCAAAAACTGGCATTGGCGCAGGTTCTGGCATTGGCATTGGCTCCGGCTCAAAAACTGGCATTGGCGCAGGTTCTGGCATTGGCTCGGGAGCAGAGGTATTTACACCTATATTCGCATTTACATTTGCATTTCCACCAGAGGTATTTACACCTATATTCGCATTTACATTTGCATTTCCACCAGAAGTGTTTACACCTATATTCGCATTTACATTTGTACCAGACATCGGCTCAGGCTCTAGCATTGGCTCAGGCATTGGCATTGGCTCGGGCATTGGCTCTAACATCGGCTCTGGAGCGGAGGTATTTACACCTATGTTCGCATTTACATTTGCATTTCCACCAGAGGTATTTACACCTATATTCGCATTTACATTTGCATTTCCACCAGAAGTGTTTACACCTATATTCGCATTTACATTTGTACCAGACATCGGCTCAGGCTCTAGCATTGGCTCAGGCATTGGCATTGGCTCGGGCATTGGCTCTAACATCGGCTCTGGAGCGGAGGTATTTACACCTATATTCGCATTCACACTTGTATCTCCACCAAAAGTCTCTACCCCTATTCCTGCATTCACACTCGTATCTCCTCCAGAAGTCTCTACCCCTATCCCTACATTCACGCTTGTATCTGGCATTGGCTCCGGCTCTAACATTGGCTCGGGCATTGGTTCTAACATTGGCTCCGGCATTGGCTCTAACATTGAATCCGGCATTGGCTCCAGCATTGGCTCTAACATTGGCTCCGGCTCTGGTATCGGATCAGGCTCTGGAGCTGA
>CAYULH010000081.1:1986-3220 GCA_964445645.1 uncultured Aureispira sp.
CTCCTCCAGAAGTCTCTACTCCTATCCCTGCATTCACGCTTGTATCTCCTCCAGAAGTCTCTACCCCTATTCCAACATTCACGTTTGTACCAGACATTGGCATTGAACTAGGCGTATTTCCCCCAAAGCCAGACATAGCCGGCATAAATGGCTTGGAACTGCCAAATTGGGGGAAAGGCATCATCTGAGCCAAAGAGATATTCTCTTCTGCCATTGATCTCAACTTAGTCTTTTCAGTTTCTAACTCTTGAAGTTTATTAGAGACTTGTGTAATTGCTTGAGGATCTTTTATTCTTCCGAGTGCTGATCTCATTTGTTTTTCCTGAGCCTCTATCTCGGTTATTTTTGCGGTAACTTCTACACTAACGTTTGCCATGACTTATTTTTTATATTTCTAACTAGTGGTTATTTATTGTTGGGAGTGATTTAGAAGGATAAAACAACCTTAAAAAACCCAATACTGTGACAACTATAAATTTATGAAAAATCTTCTAAAAAGACAACCTATTTTTAAATCTAAGTGATTAAAAGTTGCAAAAAGCTCTTTAAAGCATTAAAAAAGCTGTTTTTTTCAACATTAAAAATGCTGTTTTATTTTTTTAAACAAAAAAGTCCATAAAAGTGACAAATAAAAAACACAATTAATTGATATTTTTTGTCAATAATTATCTAATAAGTTGGAATATTATAATAAAAACAGCACACCTAAACTATATATTCATAATGCTTTTTTATCACTTTAGCACAAGACAAAATTGCACATCCAATAGAGCTATTCGATACCTACAAAGTGTCTAAAAATATTCAGCTTTTTATTTACATAAGCTAAGGACTAATTATTCGATAGTAAGCTTCATAAATTCTTATAAACACAACTTTGGTTATTTTCTTTCGTCGTTATTCTATACTGGATCGCTAAATATTAAAAATCCTACACTATATTTAAGTGCAGGATCTTATTTCTTCTCTTTGTCATGTAATCTATTACAGCTCTCTATTCTATCTTTTTTATACTTTCTAATCTTTACGTTATTCAAATGTTATTTTCATCTATTCATCCTCATCAGATTTTATCTCTTTTGACTTACTTTCTTTTAATTGGCTAATGAAATCTGATTTTTCTGTAAGCTTACCAGAGCGGAGACTATCTAGCTTGCCTCGTATCTCTTCTACATCCTTAGAACTACTTTCCTTACTTTCTTTTAATTGGCTAACTAAATCTGATTTTTCTGTA
>CAYULH010000081.1:3320-23733 GCA_964445645.1 uncultured Aureispira sp.
ACCAGAGCGGAGACTATCTAGCTTGCTTCGTATCTCTTCTACATCCACAGAACTACTTTCCTTACTTTCTTTTAATTGGCTAACTAAATCTGATTTTTCTGTAAGCTTACCAGAGCGGAGACTATCTAGCTTGCTTCGTATCTCTTCTACATCCACAGAACTAGAGGAACTGGAACTACTGAGACTAGATTTAACAAGTTCCATTCTATCATCCAAATCTTTTACCTTTTCTATATCTTCTTTCTTGATCTCTTTGACTGGTGTTGGCACAACATCTATGACACGACTCAATAGCTCTTTTTCAGTTTTTTGCTCTTCGCTCCATTTCACCTCATTGGTGGAGCTAAATTTAGTAGGAAGTGTTGTCTCACTATCTTTATCAATGTTCACTTCTGTTTGAGTAGTGCCACTAGAGTGTTCTGGTGTAACATCCACGCCATTGACAGAAATGCTTACAGGACTGGAGCTATCTTCTTTATTAGTAGTAGAGTTTACGGAAGTGCTTACAACTGAATCTGTAGAAGTGGTAGGTGGTGATACAATTTTGTCTAATGAGATGCCCTCTTCGGCTATTTCCCTCAATTTACTTTTTTCTTTTTCTAATTCATTGAGTTTATCGGTTAGCTGCGTAATCATTCGAGGATTCTCCATCCTTCCGAGTACGAGTTGCATCCTTTTTTCCTGTTCCTCAATTTCTGTGATTTTATCGGCGATTTCTATGCTAGTATTTGCCATAACTTCTGTTTGTATTATTAACTAGTTGGGATTGTTTGGGGTGAATCAAAGAATAGCAATTCTTAAAATCCAGTATTGTGACATCTATAAATTTATAAAAAATCTTCTAAAAAGTTGTCTGTTTTTTAAATATCAGAAGATAAACGCCCTAAAAATTGCCTTAAAATTCAAAAAAAGACAAAATATTTAAATTAAAACAAAAAAACTATGACAAAACCAACCTTAAAGCGACTCAAAACATATTTTTGTGACTTGATAAAAACACCAAATTTTAAGTATCAATCCACCAAATATTCCATAAAAAAGCAGAGACCCCAACCTAAGTTAAGATCTCTGCTAAGATTCCCATGAAAATAATTGTTCTACTAGACGATCCTCTAACGAACAAGTCTCTTATGCAATGCTCAAGCAATGGGTTTACTTAAAGCAGTATTCATTAGCCTCCAATAAGCGTTGAGCAATTTGTCGGCGCATATTTTTAGTGTTCAATAATTCGTGTTTGCTAAAACGCTTGATGCCCAACAACAACATACGCTTGGTATCGCCTTCGGCCCAAGCAGCAACAGCATTCTTGGCATGTATGGCACAACGCTCAATAGCATCATTGATGTACAAACGTGCCATTGTTAGTTCGCCTTCGCAGGCAGTTTCTCCACGTACACTACATGCTTTTAGAGTAGACAATACAACCGACTCACAGATATAAATTTCAGAAGCTAAATCAGCCAAATTCATTAAAATTTCTTGCTCTGTTTGTAATTCCTGCATTAAGCTTTGTACGGTAGATCCCGCCACAGCCAAAAACATTTTCTTGAGATTGCTAATATAACCACGCTCATCGGCTAATAGGCCTGTTGCTTTCTCCCCAAATTGAGGCATACTCATTAGTTCCTTCTGCACAGCCATAGCTGGACTCATCAAGTCAATTTCGCCTTTCAAGGCACGCTTGAGCAACATATCAATAGTTAGCATTCTATTGATTTCATTGGTTCCCTCAAAGATACGATTGATACGAGCATCGCGATAAGCACTAGCCATCGGCATTTCTTCAGAATAACCCATTCCACCATGAATTTGCAAGCCTTCATCTACTACATAATCCAAGCATTCCGAACCGTACACCTTCAATATAGCACATTCAATAGCATATTCTTCGGCGGCGCCCAATAGGGCTTCGGCCAAGGGTTTTCCCTCCTCTAGCAATTGGTGTTCCATACGTGAAATATCACGTCCTGCACGATTTACCGCAGCTTCTACTGCATAAATGCGGGTCGCTTGCTCTGCCAATTTATGCTGAATAGCTCCAAAGCTACCAATGTTTTTGCCAAATTGCTTGCGCTCATTGGCATACTGAATAGAAGCATTGCTCAGTTCTTTGGAGGCACCGATTACGCCCGCTCCCAATTTGATACGACCAATGTTCAAAATATTGAAGGCAATTTTGTGTCCTTTTCCGATTTCTCCCAATAAGTTTTCTACAGGCACTTTTACATTCTCAAAGAACACCTGACGCGTGGAAGAACCTTTGATACCTAATTTTTTCTCTTCTGCTCCAAAGCTTACCCCTTCCCAGCCACGTTCTACAATAAAGCCTGTAAATTTATTGCCATCAATCTGTGCAAACACCGTAAATATATCGGCAAATCCTGCATTGGTAATCCACATTTTTTGTCCATTCAGCACATAGTGGGTGCCATCTTCAGACAAAACGGCTTGTGTCTTGGCCGACAAAGCATCCGAGCCTGAGGTTGGCTCTGTCAAACAATAAGCAGCAAATTTATCTCCACTCACACAAGGAGGCAAGTATTTACTTTTTTGCTCTTCGGTACCAAAGTACAAAATAGGCAACATTCCAATACCTGTATGCGCTCCTAATGACAAAGAAAAAGAACGTGTTTTGGCCAACACAGAAGTCAAGGCCATATTGGTCTCAAAATCTTGCATGTAGCCTCCATATTCTTCTGGAAAAGAGGTTCCTAACAAGCCTAAATCTCCTGCCTTTTTGAGTAACTTTTTGGTTAGTTCAATATCAAGACTTTCGATCTGGTTAGAAACAGGCATCACCTCTTTTTGAGCAAATTCATCGGCCATAGACAATACCATTCGTTGCTCTTCTGTCAAATCTTCTACTATAAATACATTAGCAGGGTCTGTTTCTTGTACTAAGAATGCACCACCCTTTAATAACTGCTGATCCATATCTGTTACCATTGTACTTAGGTTTTATTATTTGTCCTTATTAGAAGGACGACTCATTATTTAAATAGTTACATGTATTTAACGCTGTGAGTGGATATTGTACATTCTACCATATCAACTTTTCAGTTAAACCTTATGTTTCATAAACATTCAAATGTAATAAAAGGTTTTCTTTTTAGCTAATTTTTCTTCTAAACTTTCAATAAGTTCTGAAAGTTTTTTTTGATTGGTTGAATTCTATAGAATACTACCTCTTTTAAGAACTTGTTTTGGGTGGGAATGGTTATCTTTGGGCTGTGAATTCATTACCAGTAATCAACTCTTTGGTTAAGCCCAAACAAAACACTAATTATCAACACATCATGTTCATAGACACCCACGCACACTTATACGCCAGCCAATTTGACAATGACCGTACGGCAATGATTGAACGAGCGATTGCCAATGGCGTAGAGCAATTTTTCTTGCCCAATATTGATTTGGAGTCTATAGAACCCATGTTGGCTTTGGAGGCACAATTTCCTGAGCGTTGTCATACCATGATGGGCTTGCATCCTTGCTCAGTGGATGCCGATTACAAGAAGGTATTAACAACAATAGAAAAGTGGCTGCAAGAAAGACCTTTTTGTGCAGTAGGGGAAATTGGATTGGATTATTATTGGAGCAAGGAGTTTGTGAAGGAGCAAAAGGATGCCTTTAGAATACAGTGCCGTTGGGCCAAGGAATTGGATGTGCCGATTGTTATTCATGCACGGGATTCTATAGACGATTTGATTGAGATCGTGCGAGCGGAGAAAACGGACAATTTTAGGGGTATTTTTCACTGTTTTGGAGGCAGTGCCGCACAAGCTGAGCAAATTATAGAATTGGGCTTTTTGATGGGCTTGGGTGGTGTGTTGACCTTCAAGAAAGCGCGCTTGGATGAAGTGGTGGCACC
Organism: uncultured Aureispira sp.; assembly: GCA_964445645.1. Lineage (GTDB taxonomy): Bacteria > Bacteroidota > Bacteroidia > Chitinophagales > Saprospiraceae > Aureispira. The sequence continues at coordinate 7,192 of CAYULH010000081.1, forward strand.
TATTGATTTGAAACACTTTGTACTAGAAACGGATGCGCCTTATTTGAGTCCTACGCCTTATCGTGGCAAGCGCAATGAGAGTGCTTATATTCCTATCATTGCCCAAAAACTAGCCGATGCCAAAGGGCTTCCAGTAGAAACCATTGCTGCTGCCACTACTGAAAATGCACTGGCTTTATTTGATAAGGTAAAATAGCCTAGCTTTCACCACTCTTATCAAAAGCTGCGGGCATTTCCATGCCGTCCAAATCTGTCCCTTCGTCCGTGGTTTGGCGCAAACGCGGATCGAGGGCATCGGTTAGCCCCTCTCCTATGAGGTTAAAAATAGTAACCGTGATAAAAATGGCAAATCCAGGGAAAATGGCCAACCACCAAGCCGAAAATTTATCTCTGGAAAGGCGCAACAAAGACCCCCAAGTCACTTGATCGTCGGGAATTCCGACTCCAATAAACGATAAAAATGCCTCTGTCAGAATAGCTGTGGCTATACCAAAAGCCAAGGCAATCAATACAGGAGCCAATGAATTGGGCAAGGCATGACGCAAAATAATACGCAAATCTTTGAAGCCTAGTGCTTGTGCCGCCTCAATATATTCCAAGCTCCGCACCCGTAGCAATTCTGCTCGAACAAACTTAGCAATCCCTGTCCAGCTCACCGCCCCAATAATTACCATTACAAACAAAACAGAGGGATTCTCCACAATACCTACAATGGCCAAAATGAGTACCAATAAAGGGATAGAATTGACTACTTCTATAAAACGCATCACCATAATATCCATTGGAATACGTACTTTTTTGCCCAGCATAGGAATTCTACGCAAGGGCAAGGCTACTACAGTTGCTACACCTAATGCAATTACTATAGAAAGAATAAATAGGCCAATAGCCCACAATAACTGCCCCGATCCAATAGCATCGCTAATCACATAACCATTGATAACAAAGGTGTAGAAAAAGGCAGTAATAATAGCTATGGTATTGAGAATGATTCCAATAATAGACCATCTCAAACGATCATCTCCAAAATAACCTGCCAAGGAGCCTAAAAATAAGCCAATTATCAAAGCAATAAACATAGCAACCAGTCCTACTAACATAGCGGTTCTAGTACCGTGAATCATCCCTGCCGCTACATCTTGTCCTATGCGTTCTGTTCCCAAATAATGCCAACCTCTATTGTCATTTTCATCAAATTGCTGGTCGCCAAAAGGGCTTTTGAATTTGCCATTGCGGGCATCTCTTGTGGTTTCTGAATAGGTAATAGGTGGAAAAATAGCATATTCATATTTCTGCTCTAACCACTTGGTCGATACAAAACGTTGATCCCAAGTAGCGAATCCAAGATCTACAAGGTATTGGCGAAATACAGGAAAATAGGTTTCTATAACGGTGTCTACTTCATTGACTGTGGTGATAACCAGCGTAGTATCCAATCTAATCCATGCTTGTGTGGAGTCTGTTTTTAAATCAGCTATGACTTGATAGGCAGTAATGTTGATGGTTTGGGTAGTGGTAAGCATGCCTTTTCCATCCTTGGTAGCGTTATCTTCCTTGCTGGCCTCATTGGTAGTAGCTGTTGGCAATTGGTTCCAACCAAACAAAACAGTGTCTTGCTGTGTCTGAATAGTGCTGTCTGCACTGACCAATATAGGGTCTTGTGCCATTTTGATTTGGCAATAAATTGGGCGTTCATTGGCAATAAAATCTGCCGTCAAGGCAATAAATAACAAACCATAAAACACCCGCAAGGCCCAAACGGCCAAACGATTATTATAAAAATCACGCTTAACAATGGCCCAATAATTCTTATCCTGTACAGCCTGTTGGCGTTCGGCGATGCGCTCTGCTCTTCTTTTTGTTAAAAACCTCATTTCCCTCCCTATTTAAGCTTTGTACGATAATCGTGGATCAACAATAGCATACAAAATATCTGCAATCAAATTACCAATCATGGTCAGAATAGCCACCAGCATAACCACGGTAAACACCACCGGCCAGTCACGTGCCACAATAGAGGATAGCACCAATTGCCCCATCCCCGGAATAGCATAAATCAATTCTATGGCAATAGAACCCGAAATGGCTCTGGGAAAAATAGAACTAAACATGGTAATGATTGGAAATAGTGCATTTCTGAAAGCATGTTTCCAAAGAATCTTATGCTCATTCAAACCCTTGGCTCTGGCTGTTCGGATGTAGTCTTGCCGCAAAACGCCTAACATCGCGCCACGCATCTGGCGAGACAAATAAGCCAATGAACCATACGTGATACAAAAAATGGGCAATACCAAGTGATGAGCCGCATCCAATACCTTTGCCCACCAAGTTGTATTGGGATCACGTGCTAGTTCCAAATCTTGCGCGCCACTGGTTGGGAACCAATCTAGCATAGGGCTGTACTCTGCTGTGGTAAAAAAGACCAACAATAAAGTGCCAATCCAAAAACTGGGCAAAGAATACAAAATAAAAAGCACGGTGGTATTGATGGCATCTTTTCGTTTATGGCCTTTGATTTTCCACACCGCACTGCGTATTCCCAAAGGAATAGAAATACAGTAAGCAATCAAAATCGCAAACAAATTCATAATAAGCGTCCAGTACAACGCCTGTCCTATCTTGCTGGCTACCGTTTTTTTATCAAAATATGAAATCCCAAAATCACCTCGCAAAAAGCCCTTGCTCACATAACGAGGCACCGCAGCCGATATACTATCCCGTTCGGCTCCCAAAATATCCAACTTGGATTGATAGGTTTGTTGCTGGGTGGTGGCGCGTTGCAAATCCAAAGACAATTGTGCCAGTGCCGTTTGCAAACTATCTTGGGGGGTCTTGCCTGCTTCTATGGCTTTTTGGGTGCGTTGCAACTGTCCTCTAATACGGCTTATAGTACGATCATTGGCTCGTTTTTGAGGAACAATATCTTTGATAACGGTAGAGAGTTCCTCTATTCTAAAATAACCAGAACTGTCCACGCTAGAAAACCAAGGATAATCTCCAAACATCCAAGTGTGGTACTGATTGTCAAAACCATAATAATGCAAGGTGGGAATATAACGTTTTGTAGGGCTTGGGTGGTTGATTAAATAATCATAATCCTTAATTAATTGTGCCCAACGATCGTTGAAAGTATCAAAGGTGCTCGATGCTCTTGGTAATGCTTTTTGTACTTCTTCCAATTGGAAACGAATGGCGGCATCTGTGTATTCATTAAATAAAGCTTCAATGTTTTCTCTAACCAAACTACGCAACTTGTAATCACCCTTGTGTACATCCTTCAAATCTGCAGCTTCATATTGCACGCTTTTCAAGGTTTCATAATACGCCATTACAGCATCTGAATTGCCGTACAAATCCAATAAACGACTTAGAGTTTCACGATGATTGCTCTTCTTGATTTGATACAAATCCTTGGGATAAGCTGCTGAAGTCAACACCACATAAAAGGATGGTTTGTCTAAGCCCAACTGTGTTGCCACAGCCGCATAAGCTTTTTCTCCATTGACCAAATCGGCACGCTGCCCTACTCCATTGCTGTCATTAGCACCCATCAAAATAAGAACAGGATCCCCCGGTGCTAACTTGCTCAAACCAAAGATGAGCAGAGAAATCACAAAGAAGGTTGGAATAAAAATCAGTATGCGTTTAAAAATGTATTGGAACATTATTGATAATTACGAAACAGTGAGGTATTGGGTAAAAAGCCAACTAGTGTTTGCACAACACATTCACAACTAGCCTTTTCTACCAATGCTCCCCTTTAAATAAAACGTATTAAGCTCATTTAGAAGGGGTTGGTAATATTTTTTTCCAAAAAGCTCCTAAAAATAAATAAATCCTTTTGGATTTCCGTGCTATTTGAAAATTAGACAGCCGTAATTCTATTTTTTTGATGGCACTGCTGTTTCCAAACTTTGAGAGCAAGGGAAATTATTTGCGTTTTTTGAGCACTAGCAAGGGAATTAGGGTTTCAAAAGCCATTTTTTGGGCTTTGCTGTATTTGAGAATTTTGCGAAAGGTGCTACGAACAGAAGCAAGGGTGACGAGTAAATGCAAATTGGCATTGTACACAAAGGCGTGCAGAGCGCCTTCGTAATCTTCCAATACTACATGCTTGGCCTCTTCTGTTTCTTCACTAGGTGCTTTGGCCAGATGGGTGACATACAAACGGGCATCAAATTTGGCTGCAATACTTTTTAATTGTGGAAAAGAAGGCCGCCAATCTTCTACTACAGGCGTAACATAGGCCATGTTCTTGATGGCTTGAAACACAATTCCCTTGGGAATAATAAGGACAGGGCAAAAAACATCTTCTATGGTAGCAGAAATCACCGTGCCTCGAATCATCTTAGTAAAGCCATGATTGTCATTAGAACCCATCACAATTAGCTCAATATCTTGGCGTTTGTTGGCATATCTAGCAATGGTTTCTTTCGCAAAACCCAATTCTACTTCTTGCTTGATTTCAACGCCAGCTACATCAAATTGCTTTAGCCAATTCTCTAGTACCAACTTGGCTGTTTTCTTTTGCTCTTGTGCCAACTGGTAACGTAGGATGCCCGGTACCATTACATCCAAATTTAACTCGCAGATGTGCAGTACCTGTACATTAGCCCTAAATTTTTTGGCTACTTCCAAGGTGTACTCAAAAGCTTTGCTTTCTATTGATTTACAACTGGTAGGAAATAGAATTGAATGAATAGCATCCATAATAGTACACACAAAAAGATGAATAAGTTTTTTAAAGGTAACGAATCGTATCAACTAATTGTTAGGAAAATACGCTTTTGTCTCCTTACTTTTCAAAAAAACAAGCCAATTCTAAGCTCGGTTTATGCTTTAGACTCATTTTTGGTATAAATTACAAAGCCTAACTGATGTTACGCCGGTGATAAAATTTACTTCGCCCTTTCAGGGCTTATACGCTCGCTGTGTTTCTTTGGAAGGAATACTTCCTTACTTGTCTTTACCCGTCCTTTCAGGACTCTAACACAGCATCTGGCGCAAGGGGCATACAACCTAAGCACTGATATTGACTCCAAATAGCTTGCGTAACATCAGATCCTAAGTTAAAAAAGCATCTCAAAATCAATTTGAGATGCTTTTCTAAGATAATTTGTATGCTTCACACAGCTTACTGCCCCTTTCTACTCCTCAATTTCACTACTGGAATAATCATTTCCTCTAGGGAAATGCCTCCATGCTGAAAGGTATTTTGGTAGTATTTATTATAATGGTTATAATTATTGGGATACAAGAAGAAGGTATCATTCTTGGCAAAAATAAAGGTAGAACTTACATTGGGCGAAGGCAATTTGGCATCGCTGGGATTGCGTACATCCAATACATCTCGGCGGTCGTACTGCAAGTTTTTACCTACTTTATAACGCAAATTGGTAGTGGTTTCTCTATCGCCCACTACTTTGGAAGGTTGGTGTACCCGAATACTACCATGATCGGTTGCTATAAACAATTGTACATCATGCTCCGAAATAATTTTGAGGGCTTCCCAAATAGCTGAATGCGAAAACCAAGAACGAGTCAAGGAGCGGTATGCCTTCTCATCGCTGGCCAGCTCTTTTAGAATTTCCATCTCGGTACGAGCATGGGAAAGCATATCTATAAAATTATAAACAATAGCTGTAAAATCATTGTGCAGGCAATTCTGAATGGTATCTACCAATTGTTTGCCTTTCTCCACTGTTGTTACCTTATAATACGTACTCTTGATAGGACGACGGAAAGTACGGCGAATATTCTCCTCCATCAATGCTTCTTCGTGCATGTTCTTGCCCCCTTTTTCATTGTCATTCAACCAATAATTGGGGTAATATTCCTGAATATCTTTAGGCATCAAGCCTGAGAAAATAGCATTTCTGCTGTATTGTGTAGTAGTAGGCAAAATACTATAAAAATAGTCTTCCTCTTCTACTCGGTAGTATTCTGAAATAATAGGCTCTATTACTTTCCATTGGTCATAACGCAAATTATCCAACAATAAAAAGAAAGTTGGACGATCCTCTTTGACATCGGGAAACACCATGGAGCGCAACAAATCATGTGACATGACAGGTGCATTGTGGTCATCATTAATCCAATCTACATAATTGCGCTCTACATATTTGCTAAATTCAGAATTGGCCTGCTCTTTTTGAGTAGCTAGAATTTCGGCCATACTGGTGGTGTTGGATTCATCCAGCTTGAGTTCCCAATGAATAATTTTCTTGTAAATATCTGCCCACTCTTGAAAATCCAAGCCACTGTTGATTTCCATAAATATCTTGCGAAACTCTTGCTGATAATCCGTAGCCGTTTGCTCTCTTACCAGACGATTGGAATCAATCAGTTTGCGAATAGAGGTTAGAATTTGAACAGGATTGACTGGCTTAATCAAGTAATCGCTAATTTGAGAACCAATAGCCTGTTCCATTACCCCTTCTTCCTCATTCTTAGTCACCATCACCACAGGTACACTAGGCAATATTTCCTTGATACGTGGCAAGGTTTCCAAACCTGTGATTCCCGGCATACTTTCATCCAAAAAGATAACATCAATGTTACCCATGTGTTCCTCTACTTCCTCAATGGCATCGTGTCCATTCGTAACCGTTATTACCTTATAACCTTTTTTTTCTAAAAATAAAATTTGAGGCTTGAGCAGTCTGATCTCATCATCTGCCCACAATACTGTGATGTTCTTATCCATTCCACGTAGTCTTTTGAAATTGTGATGGTGCCTTTCTTTGTCAATAATAATCTTAAGTAGGTGCAAAAAAGTAACCGTACAATAAAAAATGAGAGATTTTTTCTCAGATCGAGGCGGAAAACACAGTCTTAGCGAGCTAAGACGCGTATTTCCAACGATGAGCTGGGGAAAAAGAATCGTTTTTTAGCCCGTTTACTTTTTTAAGACTACTTAAAGATACTATTATGATGAAAAACTCCTAGTGCGAAAACTTATAAATTGTATAAATACGGAATAGATAATTGTTTTGGAAGGTGTAATTGAAGCACAGCTCAAGAAGAAGCTAATTTGTAGGGTGTTTTTTGTTGGATAATACTGCTTCTAATTTTACCAATTTTTGAGCCAACTTGCCTCACAAGGGGAACTTTTATCAAAAAAGAAGATTTAAGTAAGAAAGGAATAGACATTATCTATTTATTTCTTTTACGATTCTTATCACTAAACACCAACTACTATGGCAGGCGAAGGTTTTATGGCACACGCCAATCAATCACTAAAAATGAATAGAAGAGCCAAAGGCGATTTTTTGGCTATAGAGGATCAAGTGTCTGCTCGTTATACCAATCAACCCTTGAATCTACAAAAAGCCTCGCCCCAAAAATTGCAAGAAATTGAGGCGAGAAGCCGCCAACTCCAACAAGCAGAAAGCAGACGCTTAAAGGCTGTTTGGATGGGATTGACACTCTCGGTTATAATAGGATTGATTGCCTATTTTTTGTAAGCATTTTTAATTTAGTAATTGCTCAATGTGAGGTTTTACTTCCGAATAGGTGTGTGTAGCGTCATCGGCACTAGCTCCTATAAACACCTCTTTGATAACCCCTTGTTCATCAATTAGGAAGGAAGTGGGGAAGGTCACTACATTGAGCCGTTCTGCTGCTGCTTTGCCATCGGCCGCCACGGTGTAGCTCATATTTTTTTGGCTGGCTAATTGCTTGGCAATACCTTGGGCATCTGTACTAACAGAGAGGATGGTTAATTTGCTTTTGGTAAATTTTCGTTGCAATTCGTTTAGGCTGGCAATTTCTGTGATGCAGGGCTTGCAGGCAGCAAACCAAAAATTGAGCAATACAATTTTGCCTTGCATTTTGGCTGGATTGTAAGTTTTGCCATCAATTCCTTTGAGATCAAGGCTAGGAATTTTTTTACCAATAAAACCACTGCGCTTGCGATCTAGATAAGCCTGAAATTCTTGCTCTCCTTTGTGCGTGCTGTGTACAGTACTATTATTGCTACTTTGTTGGCTCGTATGGCAAGCCATTAGGCCACTGCCAAGCAAAAGAATGGCTAGAAATATATTTTTCATAGTCGTGTGTTGTGCCAATAATCTACGCTTCAAATTTCCAATAGGATTGCTCAAAATCTACATCAGGCAACCAATCCTTGAGCGACTCCAAATTAGATTGGGCAACCTCTGCTGGCAGTTGCAAATCTCTCAGGCGGTATAATCGTCCCAATAGTCTGGGTTCAATAATTTCCATAGGATTTTTGTGCAAACGCAATACCTCCAAACGGCGCAAACCACCAATAGGACGTGGACATTTCTTGAAGGAATTAGCACTCAAATCCAATATACGCAGTTCAGTGAGCAATTCGAGCTGCTCTGGCAGTTCGGTCAATTTATTGCCCGACAAATACAATTCTCTCAATTGGGTGGCCTGCACCAAAGCATCAGGCAAATAATTCATCTTGCAATCACAAAAATGCAACACCTGCAAATCGGGCAACTGGCTTGCCGCCACCAAAATAGGATGCTGGTTCCAATAATGATTGGCTTCCCAATACAATTCCTTTAAGTAAACTAATTTGGGCAGAATGGCAGCAAACGCAGCAATCTCGCTATACTCTCCAAAAAACCTTGGCCCAATATGTAGTGCTTTAATGGGTTGCAAGAACTCATCATTGTCTTCTTGGCTCGCCCAAAATGTTAATTTTTCAGCACTATCTACAATCAAGGCATACATATCCTCCTCCCAACCCTGTTGCAAGCCCATCAAAAACATGGCAGCCAATTCGTGGTTGCTCATATCCGAACTCGCCAATAATTCCTTGATTTGTTGGCGTTGTTGCTCCTCCTCTGACAATTCGGTCGCCTCTTGCCCTACAGCATTGTCCAAAGATTCGTCTACCAAATCCTCCGACAATGCCCCTGCTGTCTCTTCTGTTACCGACTCAGAAGTGTCCAAGGAGGAACGGGTCATCCAGCTACGTATTTTTGCCCACCAACTCATAATTACTGCGTGATTAAGTTAGAGGCATAATCAAAGGCTTTGACGGTATCTACAAATACTTTTACATTATCTAGTGGCGTATCGGGGTACACCCCATGTCCCAAGTTGGCAATATGATGCCCACCATATCCCAAAAGCATTTTTTCCGTCATTTCACGAATAGTAGCCGCATCTGCATACAGCGCACAAGGGTCCAAACTTCCTTGCAGCACCTGCTTATCGCCCAACAAGGCACGCACCTCCTCTGGGGTTTGTGTCCAATCCAAGCCCACCACATTGGCATTGGCTGCAGCCAATTGAGGCAAGGCATACCAAGCGCCCTTGGCAAATAGAGTCACCGGCACTTCCGTAATTTCAGTGGCAATGCGTTGGAGGTAAGGCAAAGCAAAGGTGGTAAAACTCTGTGGTGAGAGGGCACCTGCCCAAGAGTCAAACACTTGAATCAAGTCTGCCCCCGATTGGATTTGTAATTTTAGATAAGCAATAGTAGAGCTTGTTATTTTGTCTAGTAACTGATGGGCCAAATCGGGATATTGGTACAAAAACTTCTTGGCTTTGGAGAATGTTTTGCTTCCTTGCCCTTCGAGCATATAACATAATATAGTAAAGGGAGCACCAGCAAAACCAATCAAAGGCACGCGCCCGTCCAGCTCTTTCTTGGTCAATTTTAAGGCTTCATAAACATAATTTAATTCTTGGGCAGCTTCTTCACCATATACCAATTGTTCCAAGACTTGCTGAGAGTCAATGGTTTTGGGAAAATAAGGCCCCTTGCCCGGAATCATTTCATAAGGCAAGCCCATGGCCTCTGGAATAACCAAAATATCAGAGAAAATAATAGCGGCATCTACGCCCAACTCATCAATAGGTTGAATAGTAACCTCACAGGCCAATTCAGGGGTCTCTACCAATTCCTTAAACCCCGATAGGCTTGCACGCAAAGCGCGATATTGTGGCAAAATACGTCCTGCTTGACGCATCAACCAGACAGGGGCACGTTCGGTTTGCTCTCCACGAGCAGCACGCAAAAATAAATCGTTTTTCAACATAAATAATAGTATATGGAGCCTTTTGAGGCCAATAAAAGTCTAAGAATTTACAACCCCCAAAAATAGAGAATGCTATCTTGTTTGTTAGTCTATTTTAGGTAATAATTTTTCTTGGTAATAAAGATATAAACGATGTTGAGAACGCCAAGGAGAGGCATTATCCTCCTTGTAAGCATTGGTCAATTTGCCATCAATCCAGCGCGCTTTAACATTGTCCTTGAGCTGAATATCTAAAAAATCTTTGATTTCTTGTCTCAATTGCTCATCATAAATTGGAAAAGCACACTCAATTCTATAAAATAAGTTCCTAGTCATCCAATCTGCCGAGGACAAATACAATTGATCGTCACCATTATTATAAAAATAATACACTCTAGTGTGTTCCAAGTAGCGATCAATGATACTAATAACCTCAATATTCTCACTATAACCAATCTGATTGGGCACCAAACTACAGATACCCCTAATAATCAGTTTGATTTGCACGCCTGCATTGCTCGCCTCATACAATCGAGCAATCATTCTAGGGTCTTGCAAGCTGTTTAGCTTAACAATAATCAAAGCCTTTCGGCCAGCTTTGGCGTGTTCTATTTCTTGCTCTATTAATTGGTAAATATTGCGGCGCAATCTAAATTGGCCAACCAATAAGTGTCTAAAAGGTTCTGCGGGACGTTTTTTATAAACCAAATACTTAAACACGGTGTTAACTTCCTCTGTAATTCTTCTATCGGTGGTCATTAAACCAAAATCACTATAAATTTGAGAAGTGCTCTCGTTAAAATTCCCTGTTCCCAAATACGCATATTGTTTGTTACCACGCAAAATCAACAATAACTTAGCATGTACTTTTAGTTCGGGAAGGCTGTATACTACCTTTGCCCCCCATTCTTCCAAACGCTCTGCCCAGTACAAATTGGCTTCCTCATCAAAACGCGCTTTCACCTCCATAAATACCATCACTGATTTTCCTTGCTCAATAGCAGAGCGCAAAGCTGCAATCACCCGCGAATCTCTTGCTACCCTATATTGTGCAATTTTAATCGTATGGACTTTGGGATCGTGTGCTGCTTGCTCCAATAAACGAATGACATAATCATACTTTTGATAGGGAAAATGCAAGAGGATGTCTTTCTTGTCAATAATAGGAAACAGCCGATCGGTGCCCACCAATTGAGGATGGCTCAGGGCCGGCAGTGAAATATCCTGAAGATGTTTGAGTTTAAAATTGGGAAATTTAAAAAAGTCAAAATTATTGTGATAACGTCCTTGAGGCTGCAAATCTCCTTTCTTGACTTGCATGGTAGACATTAAGAATTGCAACATTCTTGGCGACATTTTACGATCGTAAACAAATCGTGTTCCCTTGCCTATATTGCGCTTGGCAATTCCCTTTCTTATTTTATCAATCAAATTTCCTGAATATTCATCCTCAATATAAATATCTGCATCTCTAGTCATTTTGATAGAATAAGCCGAACGTATTTGATACCCCGGAAAAAGTCTAGGCAAGCAATATCGTAGAATATCATCTAAAAGCATCAATTCTCTGCGTCCACTTCCTCGATTGGGCAACTGTACAAATCGGGGTAGTGCATGAGTAGGGATTCGAACAACAGCATACCGATTGGAATTCCCCTCCGTCTTGAGTCGTACAGCCAAGTGAATGGCATTGCTCGGCAAGAACGTGCGAATTTTATCTTTTACCAACAAAATAGGCTGTACGTGCTGAATCATCTTTTCGGCAAAAAAACGATCCAAAAAAGCATGGTGATAACTTTGTAAGGTTTTGGGCCGGATGACGTGAATATCATGCTGTGCCAATGCAGGCAAAATCTCATTTTTGTAAATGGCACCAAATTCCAATTGCTGTTTGGCTACAATTTGACGAATTTGTTCTAGGATTAGTTCAGGAGAAAAATCCATTTGCTGCTTGGTCTTCTTGCCCAATCGTATCAAAGTTTTGATAGAAGCCACGCGTACTCTAAAAAATTCATCCAAATTAGACGAGTATATTCCTAAAAACTTAATTCGTTCTAATAATGGTACAGAAGTGTCCTTTGCTTCTTGCAAAACGCGATAATTAAAAGATAACCAACTAATATCACGATGTACAAAAGGCATATCTGTCTTATCAAACATAACTAGATGCAATTTTTAAGAGTGGATTAATTTTTTACTTCGTTGAAAATATTATCTAATTGATAATCAAATAGATATAAGATACTTTTTAACTTTTTTGTACTCGCAAAGCGATCTGACTTCCTTTGTACAGTATACAAAGGAATCAGTAAAGCAAAAATGCACCAAGTAGTATTAAGTATAACAAATCATTGGCACAATACAATGAACTAAAAGCACAAACACTACACCTAACTGAATAATTTATCTGTGCCCTATAAGGACGTTCCTAAAAACAACCCTGATAATCAATTAAGTATAGTTTTACAAAAAATTATAACCTAAATACAACACTAAAATAAGAAAGAACTAGCTTAGTCATTAGATAAGCATGCATTAATTAGGGTATACCAATCAAAAACTATTAGGTAATTTGAATACTATTCTAAATACCTTACAAGGTACTCTATCAAAAAAACATTTTTTGTACAAAGCAACTATAATACATGCTGCCATCCAATTTTTTTTCAAAAAATTGTTTTTCATTACATTTAAGTAGGCTTCATTTTTGTTACATTTTTTTTGTCGTCTTTTTTCTGTTGAAGTCAAAATTTGGCAAGAATCGACACCCTTTTGGCAACAACCTTACCATTTTTTTTCTAATACAACTGTATCTTTGTATTAGCTTGCTAAGTTTCTCTGAGAATCCCCCAATCACAAAGTAGTAATCATATATTTTATGTATCATTGCCACTTGATAAGTAGTTTTACAAAAGTTATCGAACTAAAAGCCGAGGTTCTGCCAAACCGAGTTGTAGGTAAGTTGATAAGCCACGCGCACTAGTTCAACCAAGTAAACGATAGCTTTTGCTGTATCTAATAAGTTCAGAACACTTACATAGACTACCTTAATATTTGTTTCACGCTTGATTCTTTAGAGCATCATCATGATTAAATTAAAAACCTATATTATCATTACAATAGTATTTTTGGCTTTTGTGCCATTAATACACCAAGTTATGTCTACTCATCTAACCACCGATGAGTTATTTGACAAGAACTATACAACACCTAAAGCTTTAGTAACTCGCGAAGGGTATAGAAGCAATTCGTCTGCTCCCAATGCCGAAGAAATAATAAAACAAAAAGCATCCTATTATGAGGCGATAGAAGCCTACTCCAACGAAGCTTATGCCTCTACAATTTTGTTATTTGAAGAACACCTAAAACTCGCTCCTGACAATCGTAAAAATGTTGCCCTATACTTGGGTATTGCCTATCTAAAAACCAACCAGTTTGCAGAAGCACAAGACGAATTGCAGTTTTTGTTGGAATATGGCTCTAACAAGAAAAAACAAGACGCTGAGTGGTATTTGGTATTAACTTTGCTTAAACAAAAGCAGGTAGAAAAAGCGAAGGATATAATAGATCAAATTTTGAACAAAAATTCCACATCGCCCTACCAAGAAAAAGCAAAAGACTTGTTAGAAGAAATACATCAATTGCAGCCTTAAAAACAACTATAGCATACAACATCTTTTGGTTTTTGTACGTTAGGTAATATGTTGCAATTAGCTTTATAGTTCTACACAAAAGAAGCAATGAACATTATTCTTGACGAACACTATCCATGTAATCTTACAGTATAGTTACAGTATAAAATTTCCATTTTAGTTACCCCACGTTTCTAGATTGGAATTCTTTAGATTTGTAATCAATCGTTTTTATACTTGCTCATTGCTTTGAAACACAAATATAAAGTCCTATCTTTATTCAAGGATGTTGCTTCATTTAAATCTCATAAATGATTTTTTGATTAAAAACTAAAATTTTATGGCTGTAAGAAATATACTCCAATCTGGCATTACCAAGTGCTTGGCATTGATGGTTTTAATTCTTTTGATGACTGCAGCAGATGCGGACGCTCAACGTGGTAGAAAAGGAAGAAACAAAGGTAAAGGAGAATTGGAAATCATGAAGGATCTCCCTGAGTTCTTTGTCAATGACAATTTGTTGCCCAAGTACCTCAAAGTAATTTACAAGAAAGATGCTGCTCGTTTGGCATTGCGTCTAATCAACAAGGAGCAACGTATTTCCAGACAAACTGTTCGTGTTCCAGATGAATTGGTACAAGCTATTTACAATGCTTTGGTAGCCGTTCGTACCTCAGACTATGGAGCTATAGATACTATAGCTGCCAAATACAATGTTCGTTCGTTCCCTGTACCCAATGTGGAGAGTATTATTTTGGTATTTGAACACGATGCCCCTTGGGTAGCGCCACTCAAACAACGCAAAGATACTACAGGTAGCGTTTCTATCAATAACCTTATTCGTGAATACAACTTAGTGATGACCCGTATGGTTTATCTGGACGAAGAGCGTGCTGGGTTGGTACTTCAATCTCGTGAGCCACTTAATATGCCTGCTTTGATGATGAAATTCTTTACCAGTGAAGGGGTTGGCTCGATTGAGGAAATCCTGCCCTATGGTGATGGCAATGATATTAATATTGAGCGTACCAAAACAGGCTGGGAAATGGTTTACAGTGTAAAATTTGGTAACTGTGTCAACCAATGTCAAAAATTCCACGAGTGGAAATTTACAGTAGCCGAAGATGGTGAGGTATCTTACATTGGTGGTTCTGGACACACTATTCCACCTTGGATTAGCCCAAGCAAGCAATCAGCAAAATATCCTGATGTTCTAAAACGCAACTAGAATAGAAAAAATCAGCAGAAAATATAAAAAAGGAAGCATCCTTGTGGATGCTTCCTTTTTTTGTTGGTTAAAGGCCGCAATTGGATGATTAATCATCCAATAGACTAAAACGCATTAAACTTGTTTGTAGTGGGTCTTTAGCATCTGGTGTTAGGTGCAGAGCAAAAGGCTCATAGGGCAAATGATAATCGTGGCTGGTTAATTTCCAATACAATAAGCCCTCTAAATTAAGGTGCTGTTCTTTTACCACTTCATACAAAGCATCCATTGCCAAACGACGCTCTTCCCAATTTTTGGTTTCTTTTTGCCAACGTACCAAGCGCTCCTCGTTTTTATTGCCCACTACAGAAAAACCAAAGCCTGCCCAGGGTTCAATCGTTGCATTTTCACGGCTAATATAGCCCAACTCTGTAAACAACAAAGGCTTATCTTTGATACCCTTGCGCTTGGTGTAACTTTGAATTTCGGCAAATACCTTGTCCCAGCCTTTTTTCAATTGTGCTTTTAGTTGTGTACTATCGTCAAAGGTAGTGTTGGCATCTCGCAAACTAAAATAAGCATTGATTCCAATAAAATCGAGCTGCTTCCAGAAGGCCACCTCTTGGTAATTATCAAAATTGGCCGCATAAGTCAGTTTGCCACTGTATACAGATCGGACTTCCTTGATTAATTTTTTCCAAGCAATAAGGTATTGTGCCCGACGTTTATTCACTCTTTTTAGGCGTTTGTTTTGGCCGGCATAAGTGGCTTGTTGCGCCCAGTTGTAATGCACGTTTATACGATCATCCAAGTAGGCTTCCAAATTGGTATAATTCTCAAAATCACGCACCCACAAATCCTTTTTAAAGAGCGAGTCTTGATACTTAAAAGCACGACTTTCATATTCTTTTCTTCCTGCCTTATCATTATAATACAGGTGCAAGGCAGGCATGGAACGTATCTGATTGGTAGAAGATAGGGCATTCATTTCGCTTCCAATTCCAAAAATATCCACCCCTTCTTCCTCGGCAATTTTGGCCCATTGCAAAATAAATTCTTGATAACGAGCAAACCAACGCTCCAGAGTAGCCTCATCCTTGGGGCGAATCATCCCATGCCAAATAAATTTATTGGCGGCAAAGCTACTATCCAAATGTGTCCGCATCAATAAAGCCACGTGCATCCCTCCTTGTTTGGCAGCTCTGATTTCGTCCATAATGCGTGGACTTGGTGGGTCAAAATGTAAAGAATCACTATCCCAAGCCCCCTGTTTGGCATAAACGGTCACCTCCACTGTATTCATTTTTGCTTGCTTCAAATTCTTAATCCAGTCTTCGTTATTGGCTTCATGAATTTGAATACCCCCTAAGTAAAAGGTTTCAGGCTTGTACTGAATTGTCTTTTTGCCATTGAATAAGAGCAAGGAAAAAACTAAAAGACAAGTTAACAGAAATACTTTTTTCATAATTGTAATATTACTTAAGAGACAAATGGGGATCAACCCAAAATAGAGCTGTTGTCTAACAAAGTTAAGGTTTCCCAAGCATTATTTTTTAACTTTCAACCAAAACATCTGACGGGTTTATTACAATTGTTGTTGAACTATGAAATTTATTTCTTTAATCTATTATGAATCCCACACGCCAGGGCTGTTAAGTTCTAATTATTGATGATGCAAATTGTAAACCCCGAAGGGGTG
>CAYULH010000082.1:0-5992 GCA_964445645.1 uncultured Aureispira sp.
GCTCACGAAGTAAAATATCCGTTTTTTGTTATAAAGAATTTTGAACAACTACTTAGGTGCAAATATCCACTTACTTTTGTTACACTGGACTTAACGAGGCAATTTTACCTCAAAATTGACCGATCGAGGGGGCATACATTGTCTATCATTGCAGCTCATAAATGTAATACTGCCTTTGGAGTAACGTTGCCCTTTGGGAACTTTGATAACTTGCTCCAACACCATTTTTTGTTTGTATTTGGTAATGGTCATATCAAACAACTCATCCCAACCTGTTACTTTTTTGCCTTCTTCTGAAGGCTCGGCTAGGCGTTGTGAGCTTTTTTCTTCGTCAAAAGACCAATAAGTAGCAATAGGGCCTTCGTCACTTTCTAGGTATTGAGAATATACATACCATCCCTCTTCTATGGAGGCAGTAGCTTTGATTTTGTAGGTTTGAGGAGCGGTTTTTTTGGCTTCAAACTTCCAGTTGATGGTTTCTTGTTGGCAAAATGCCGCTAGGGTAATAAGACTAAAAGCTAAGGTAAAGAAGTACTTCATAGGTGGTTGTTTTGGTAAGACAAAAATGCTTCTTTCTCAATCCGAAAATAAAATGCCAAAAGATAGGTATAGGCCAATGGTAACAAAACTTTACACGATTGGTACTTTTCTTAGGTCTAATAAAAAAAGAATTGTTGATACTGTAATCCCAATGCTAACATAAAAAATACCAGATGTAGCAACTCTGCTAGACCTATGCTTTTGAAAGATTGCAAGACCAAACTCCATAAAATGGCCACAGGAATAGCCAATGTAAGAAAGTGATAGCTATACAGATGACTCTGCAAAAAGAATCCCAATACGCCAATAAAAGGCATCCACAATACGGCATTGATGTATTTTTTTTCGCGTACAGTAGTTTTGAAATGTAGGGTAGATATTTGGAGTAATGCGAATAGAACAGGTGCAACAAACAAACCAATTAGGATATAAAGACTAAGTGTACTATCATAATGTACCGTCATTTGCTGGTAATGTATCCATATTTCTGTTTGGAGCCAATTGCTAAAATTATCATTGACAAAATGGTAAGTCCCCAACAGGAAAAAAGGAACAAAAAAACCACCCAAAAGAATAATAAATTCTTGCGGATCAAAGGCACGCAATAACAAAAGTGCTATAAGCATCCACCAAAAATAGATCACAAATCCATGATAACAGAGTGCAGCCATCGCAGTGGCAAAACCAATATTAAAAACAATAGCCAAAGATACTCGCTTGGCATAGCTTAAGAATAAGTTGTACAAAGCCCACAAAAGAAAACAGTTGCCCAACATGACAGGAGAACACAAATCAATATCTGCTCCCGAAAAATGAACCAAAATGTAAGCAATAGCGGGTACATAGGAGTACTGTTTGGCCAGCTTAAATTCATTGACCAAAAAATTGACAACAAAGGCTTGTAGTAGTAATACAACTACAAATATCAAACGATTGATTCCAGGGCTACGAAACCAATCAATGAGCCAATTGCCAATGGTACTGGGCAATTGTTCAAAGCTTGCAAGAGGCGTACCTTCATACAACCAAGTATTGACACTAAAAATAAGTGCATAGATTAAAACAAAAATAACAGTAAAAATCTGGTTGTTTCTAAAAAGCTGTAGCACGATAAGTTGATTAGCATAATGGTGGAGATAAACGCCAAAATTACAATCCCCAATGGAAAAGTTCTAACAAAATGCGCTGCAAATTCTAAAAATAAGCTGTGAAGCATGCTTCACAGCTTATTTTTAGAATTTGCAGCTATTGATAATTAATCTTAAAAAGACGGAGTTTCTTATCCCGCTCTGCCACGGCAATTACCTCAGAGGAAGACACTTGTAGACTTTGGGACAGTTGTGGCAATAGGCCACTTTTTCTTTCTTGATGAGTAACGACATTGCGTTGTACTTGTCCTGTACTATTGATAACATATTCAAAAATACTCGTATCCCAAGAGATGTTGTTATTGTACAAAAACCGAATGCTAGAATTGGTGGTTACGGCAAAAAAAGAAGAATGCTTGGCATTGTCATTTTCAGAGCTTTGGCTTTTGAAGAGCACATCTTTCCAATATACCTGCCCCGAGGGATGAATAGAGGCCACCAAAATATTCTCATACAAATAATCTGCTTGACTAGGTGCTTGATGTTCTTCATAAAAAGACAGAGAAGCCTCGTAGGTAAATCGTTGTTCGGCCACCAACAAAACACCTCCATCCTTGCGTAAAACCAATTGACAAATTGCAAAGTTTTGAATACCCTTTAGGTTTTTTTTGCGTTTACCTGTCAAACTACGCATGAATGCTTCATCTAGAGCAGTGATATGTACTTCGGGAACTTGAGAAAAATCAGTGTTAAAGTAAAAAATACCATTCGTGATATTACTTTTGTCTACAGCATAGAATCCTGCCGCCACCAATTGTTGGTTGATTTCATCATACTGCACATAAATGTCATAAGAGAGATAATCATAAAATGGAATTGTCTGCCACTCTTGTTGGCCTGTTTTGTCAATTTTGCCCAAAACAAACTGGTGCCTTTTACGCAAACGGTGTGTATTATGTTGGTTGTACATCGCAAAAACTTCGCCTTCATTGGTAATAACCAATTGCTTAAAATGCTGTAGATAATTTAGGTGTTCAGGGGCAATGGTTTGTTGCCAATGCTGCTTTTTTTGCTGCATATCAAAATTAATCACCTCCAACTGCCCATTGTACGAAGGCGTGTAAACAAGCAAGTGCTGTTTGTTTTGGGCGGTAACCGTATTGTGGCGATACATGGTAAATGTACCTCTAAAATGACCAACAGTATAGTCATTAATAGCTTCGGCAGCAGTATTAAATTCCTTGCCACGGATATAAGTAGTGCCTTTTCTGATATAATAATATAAAACAGAAAAACTGTTTTGATGAGGCAAAATTCTAAAAGCTGTTACATCTTTACGTTCAAAATCAATGGGCTTAATCCAATCTTGAGTCAGATCATTGGTTTTAAAACTATGAATATAAAACTTAGTTTCTGTTTTGCTGTATAATAAAACCTGATCGGCATAACGTGCAATCAACTCATAGTCGACTTCGCTTGGAATATCAACAGGTGCAGAAACTTGAATATTCTGTGCTAGATTAGAAAAAGGAATACAAATACATATATAAAGTAAGTGGTAGTAGTGTGACATCTGTATATAAGTTTAATTAACCAACAAAAGGAGTGTTCCAAAGCCAAAGGAATAGCACTCAAAACATAAAAAAGTAGGGAGACACCCCTAGAGGTAGTGCTCATTACTATATTGTGGGAAGAAATTTGTACACCAATGATGTTAAAGCACCATTCAATGCCTAAGATTATAGCTAACAGAACTTTGTAGCAAGCTGTATAGTTGTAGAACTGTAACTATTTGATGCACGTACACGCTTGGTCGGGGTGTTGTATTCATAAGGGCTAGGGCAACAGGCTTATAAAAATGAATGCTTCTACAACAACTTTAGCTAAGGCTAAATAAGAAAATACGCAATAATTTTATCTTTGTTGCAAAACATACAGATATTTTTCTTCCTTTTGCTTAAAATATAGTTTGGGTAATTATTACTATATGCAAATAAAATAGGGTCAAAGTTGACGGCATAAGTAATTCTAAACAACTTATTACATCTGTATGGTCGAACGAAAAAAATAATTTTGGATCAAAAGAGAATCATTATTATGAAAAACACACTTTTGAAAATTAGTCTGTGCGCCAGTCTTTGTTTGTTAATGGCTTGTAATAGTCCCAATACAACAGCCCCCGACCCTTTGGCCGCAGAACATGGCAAAACAACAGGTATTCCTGCTATTGATGCCCTCACACAAGACATAAAAAACAATCCAGATAATATCTCCTTAAGAGTAGCGAGAGCCAATGCTTACTCTGAGGCAGGTTTGTACAAGGAAGCAGAGGAAGAAGCACGCCGTATCTATGAACTCGACAAAACCAACTGGAAATCTGCTCGCCTGCTCGCTTGGGCTTATTTTGATAATCAACAATCCAAACCCGCCCTCAAAGTATTGGAACGTGCTTTAGAATTGCACCCCGATACGATTCCCCTATTGTTGGTGCAATCCGAAATCAGCCTCATGGTCAAGCAATATAATGAAGCCTTGACGGCCGCTGAAAAAGTATTAAAAATAGAACCTCTGAACGAAGAAGGACATTTTATGCGTGGTCTTACCCTCAAGTATATGGGCGATACCGTCAATGCTTTGGATAATTTTCAAACCGTCATTGAGCAGAATGCCGACCATGAAGAAGCTTATTTGCAATTGGCGGGTATTTTTGCAGACAAGGGCGAAGCTATTGCTATTGATTATTATGACAATGTGTTGCGTATAGATTCTACCCATTACAATGCCCTTAAAGGCAAAGCCGATTTTTATCACCAAAATTTTACACAAGATAATGGTTTATTAGAAAAAGCTAAGTTAGCTTACGAACGTCTAATTGTACACCATCCCCAAGAAGCAGATGGTACCTACAATTATGGGATATTATTTATGGAATTAGAAGATTATGACCAAGCCGCTCATTTTTTTGATATTGCTACTAAATACGATCCCACCTTTGGTAATGCTTATTTTTATAAAGGAATGGCGTTGGAATACAAAGGCAATTATGCCGCTGCCAAAACAGCTTACCAGAACGCTTCCAACAATGGAGAGCGATTTGGTCGAGCCAAAGAAGCACTCGAACGCCTAGAAAAAGGAAATTATTTGAAGCCTGATGTCGAATAATGCTTCATTATCATAGGTAAGTTTTATCTTTGAGCAACTTTACAATTACACCACATCAATCACGATTCAAAATGATTAAGATTTTAGTAAACGATGGTATTCATCCTGACGGTCAATTATTATTAGAAGAAGCAAAGTATCAAGTAGATACTACTAAAATTCCGCAAGAAGAGCTCGCCGCTCGGCTTCCTGAATACGATGCTATTATTGTGCGTTCTGCTACCAAAGTACGCAAAGAACTAATCGATCAATGCCCCAATCTCAAGGTTATTGCAAGAGGTGGTGTGGGTATGGACAATATCGATGTAGATTACGCCCGTTCCAAAGGTATTAAAGTTATCAATACGCCAAAAGCTTCCTCTCAATCGGTAGCCGAATTGGTAATTGGACATTTGTTTACCCTTTCTCGTTTCTTGCATCGTGCCAATAGAGAAATGCCCCAAGAAGGTGCCGAAAACTTTAAAGGACTGAAAAAGCAATATGCCAAAGGCGTACAATTGCGTGGCAAAACACTCGGTATTATTGGTTTTGGTAGAATTGGACAAGAAGCCGCTCGCCTAGCTTTAGGAATGGGTATGAAGGTACTAGCAGCAGATTTGCTCGATCGTACTGTTCGTATTGATTTGACAACGCCCCATGCAGGAGATGTTGCTTTTTCTATTGACGTACAAACCGTAAATGTGGCACATGTACTTGCCAAAAGCGATTACATTACCATCCATGTTCCAAGCAGCGACCGCCCTGTAATCGGCGCAGAAGAAATGAAGCAACTCAAAAAAGGCGTATACTTGGTCAATACCTCTCGTGGCGGTACGATTGACGAAGCAGCTCTAGTAGAAGGATTAGCAGACGGTACTATTGCCGGTGCTGCTCTCGATGTTTTTGAGAATGAGCCCAAGCCCAATCCAGCCATCTTAAACCACCCTCAAATTTCTGTCTCTCCTCATATTGGTGCCTCTACCGTAGAAGCGCAACGCAATATTGGGCTAGAATTGGCAGATGCCTTTATCGAATTTTTTGGCGTGGAGTAATCAATACTTTAAGCGTTTAGTAATAAATTATAGCTCCTTCTCCATTTTTGGGAAGGAGCTTTTTTTTGAAGGGAGATTATCAACCTGTCCATTTTTTGCGAATTTTTGGACATATCCAGTTTTTATGTCCATTTGGTGAACATGAAACGTCAACCTGTCCATTTTTTGCGA
>CAYULH010000082.1:6092-23682 GCA_964445645.1 uncultured Aureispira sp.
TTTTTGGACATATCTAGTTTTTATGTCCATTTGGTGAACATGAAACGTCAACCTGTCCATTTTTTGCGATTTTTTGGACATATTCAGTTTTTATGTCCATTTGGTGAACATGAAACGCCAACCTGTCCAATTTTTGCGATTTTTTGGACGTATTACTACTACACAGAATTAAAAAATAGCTCCATTTGGTTAGAACGATATGGAACAAGCTTAGTAATTTTGATAAATACTTCAACCAGCAAGAAATAAATGAACCAAGATTGCAAAAAATCTAAAACAAATTGTGTCAATTGCCAACACATTTTTGTATTTTTGAGCCGTCACAATTGTTTTGTATCAACTCAACTTTAGCAATGATCCGCACATTGACCATTAAGAATTATGCTATCATAGAAGAACTAGTCATTAACTTCTCTGATAATTTAACCATCATCACAGGAGAAACGGGTGCTGGTAAATCCATTATGTTGGGTGGCTTAGGGCTTATCATGGGTAAGCGTGCAGATACCAAGGTATTATACCAACAAGACCACAAGTGTATTGTAGAGGGCATTTTTGATGTCTCGCCTTATGGTTTGGAGGCGTTTTTTGAGGAGCATGATTTGGATTATGAAGCAGAAACCTCGCTCCGAAGAGAAATTACCCCTTCGGGCAAGTCCCGTGCTTTTGTTAATGATACGCCTGTTCGGCTAAATATCCTCAAAGCGCTGAGTAATAAGTTGATCGATTTGCACCAGCAGTTTGATACCTTGGATATACATGATCCTTTATTTCAGACCCGTGCCATTGATGCCCTTGCCGATAGCAAAAAACAATTGAACGCCTATCAAAAGGCATATAAAAAGTATGAGCAAGACAAGCGTGAGCTTACACATTTAATCAAACAAAGCCAAGAAGCGAGCAAGGAGACGGATTTTTTGACGTACCAGCTCAATGAATTGACAGAAGCCGAACTGCAAGCAGGAGAGCTAGCCGAGTTGGAAATGGAACAAAGTCGCCTGACCAATGCAGAAGATATTCAGCGCATTTTGGGTGGTGCAGCTATGCAAATCAATGAAGATGAACAATCTATTACAAGCCAAATAACAGACTTGATACATGCCGTAGATAATCTGAGTGCTTTTCATCCCAAACTCCCCCAATTGCTAGAGCAATTCAATTCTGTTTTGTTAGAATTGGAAGAGGTGGGCAGTGCCTTTTATAGCATTGCAGAAGATACCGAGCATGACGGAGAGCGTTTGCAAGAGGTCAATGACCGTCTTTCGCAATTGTTCAACCTTATCAATAAATACCATGTGCAAGATGAAGCCGAATTGATTGCTTTTAGAGATGAATTGGCAGAGAAGTTGGGCGATTTTGAAGATATTTCGGGCAAAATAGAAAGCTTACAAAAAAGCATTGCCGAGCAGGAAACCAAGCTCCTAGATTTGGGTACCAAGCTCTCCCAAAAACGCCAAAAAGTAGTGCCCAAATTTGAAAAAGCCGTACAAAAACTCTTGGCACAATTGTCCATGCAGCACGCTCGCCTAGAGGTAGAAATCAAAACCACCCAAGAATTTTATCCTACAGGAATTGACCAATTGCGCTTCTTATTTGCCGCCAACAAAGGCAGCCGCTTAGAGGAAATCAAAGGCGTAGCTTCTGGGGGAGAGTTGTCTCGTTTGGCCTTGTGTATCAAATCATTGGTAGCCAGTGCCATTCCATTGCCTACACTTATTTTTGATGAAATTGATTCGGGCGTATCAGGCGAGGTCGCTTTACAAATGGGCCTTATTCTACAACAAATCTCCTCGGGGCATCAGGTCATTTCCATCACCCACTCCCCACAAATTGCCGCCAAGGCCAACACCCACTACTTTGTACGCAAAAAAGTAAATGGCAACAGAACCACTACCGCTGTCAGTGAGCTGAATGTACAAGAGCGCGTGCTGGAAATTGCTAAAATGTTGAGTGGAAATCCGCCGTCAGAGATTGCCAAGCAGAATGCTAAGGAGTTGTTGGGCGTGTAGGGGAGTTGGTACAAATAGAATTTTACGACTACTTAAAAAGCCTACTTCTATTGCTGGTTATTCCAATAGAAATAGGCTTAATAATTATGCGGTACTTTTTTACAGAATGCCACCCTAAAAGGAAACCCTTCTAATCAGGCTTATACTCCTTCAGCCCCTCTTTCAACTTCTCAATAGCTTGGTCTCTATCTTCATGCTTTTTATGATAAGGAACAGGAATTCTAGTAATCTTACTCAAGTAATAAGCAGCAAAATCCTTGACTCTAAATTCATAGGAATTGCCCATAGTGGCCTCTCTACTGCCATGGTAGAGGTGCTGGGTTTCATCCTCCAGCAAGGGAATCAAAGCTGGAACAGCCTTGTCCCAAAGTTCCAAAAACATGATACCAGTGGTTCCCTCGTCATCATGCTCATATAAAAAGCCCCAAGAATTGGCATAGCCTGTATAGTTGTTGGCTAGGGCTTGGGCATAGATTTGAGCTATAGTTTCTTTTTTTATATCTCGTCTATAGGTAAACTGCTGTATATCTAAGACTTCACAGGCAAAAAAACGAGCTTTCATAGAAGCTTCCTCATCCTTGACAATAGCTATCAACGTTGTATAACCTGCTTCTTCCCAGACTTTTTGAGCTACTTCTTCTCTTACTACATAATTGAAAAGATCTCCATAGGAGTCATTAACTAGTTTTTCTATAATTTTATCCTTATTAGGAGAGTTGTTCATAGTTACAGATTGATTAGAATAGCAAGCCAATAGATTGACTGCTAATAAGAAAATAGAAGTAGCTAATAATAGAGTTTTTTTATTCATCTTTCAATTTTGCTTTTTCTACCCAACCTTGGTCGCCTGTTTTGGGCCCTTGTACAATTTCCACTTTAACCATATACCCGTCGTCTTCTACGATTTTCATTCTAGTATCTTTGGGTAGAAAAGGATCTGTAATCAAGCAAACATCTTTTCTAGCTCCAAAAGGCAGGTTATCTATTGTGGGAACTTTAATTCCTGGAATAGGAAGATCGACTGTATCTTTACCATCAGCAGCATCTTCAAAATCTGTTGTTTTTACATATCCTATTTCATTGGCATTATCTCCTTCTAGGACTTTGATCTTATTGTACTGGATATTATTTTCTGTATAATTACCAAGATGAGAGACTTTTATCCCTTTCAAAAGAGAACAAATTTCAGTAGTAAAGTCAATTTCATATACTTTAGTGTCATCAGCCTTTGCCTTCAAAGAGCCTAGTGTTTTTGCATCATTCCAAGCCTTAGATGCTTCAAGAAAATCTTTAGTAGGTACCCCTTCAGAAACTAAATCAAAGTCAATTTTTGATAAATTTCCTGAACCATCTTTTTTCCATCCCCACTTGATAGAACCATAATACTCTCCTTTATCATTTCCCTCCAAAGCAAGAGCACTGGTTTCAAACTCTTTACTAGAATTATTTCCTCCATTAATACTGGGAGCATCATACAATCTAGCTTTGTTTTTCCAACCAGTAGCATCCTTCTCTGCATGTTCTCCATATCCTGAATCAGTAGAATAGTCTTCTAGTTTGGTAGCATCCTTACTACCTATGTCAGGAGTAGTGCTATCCACTGCATACAAAGGATTGGGGTTACTACTTGTCATATCAATTCTATAACCATCATCTGTCATTTTTGTATCTTGATTAGGATTTAATGCTTTAGCATCTCCCCCTTTAATATTTCTTACCATTTGAACCAATCCAACTTTTGTAGAGTCAGCTTTATCATTAGGTTCAAACTCTACTTCAAAAACCAACTGAGAGTTGGTTGCATTAAAATCATACTTAGCATCATCAATAGTAAAATCCCCATAATGAGAACTCTTAGTAGCCATTTGCACGACTTCCTCTGTAGGAACTGTAGGCTTTTTTAATTGTTTGGGGGTGGTATCAGGTGTAGGAGCCTTGTCCAACTGCTTTCCAGTAGTAACAGCATCCTTTTCTAAGCCCTCATTTTCATTGATAGAAGTGGTTTCCTTGCCATTGGTGAGCTGCTTTTCTGGAGTAACTTGCCCTTGCAATTGCTGGAGGAGGTGCATGGCCTCTTCTGGCAAATATTGTTCTGCCCCAGGGGCAAGATAAATGTTCATCCCTCTGGTAAAAGCATGAGCTCCCAAGGCAGCTGGTAGGGGAGAATTGTAATAAACTCTGACTTGACTCAAATCTAAACCAGATTGAGCCTCTAATTTAACTTTTAAATCATCTGGCAGCCCCGTTTTATTACTGTTTTGTTGCTGCTGTTGTTGTTCCTGATTTTGATAATTAACAGAACTGTATTGTTGGTCTTGTTCTTGGTCGGCAAAAGTAGGCATATAATACTAGATTGATGTTAAAATAAAATCCCATTGTATACCAATAATACAAAATAAAATTGATAGTATGCTAGTGTAGCTAGTTTTTTTGCGTAATAAATTGTTTAACAGGAGTTTAAAAGAATAGCCCAATAAGGATGAGATACCCTTATTGGATTCTTATAACTTAATCCAAGTCTCTAAAGCCTACTTCCAACCCCGCTCCGCCACATCCTCCACAGAACGCATCACCTTATCTGTTAAGGATAAACGATTCAAAGTACTGAACAATTTTTTGTCTAATGTTTGCATTAGCAGGAAGAAATGCACCAATGAAATAATCAAAGTACTTGCAGATATAGAGGTGCAATAGAGAGAATGCTTCATCCTTGTGGGTACGGCCTTTGATGGACTCAAAAATACCTTCTAGCTCTCCTCTAAAACGCTCAGAATTCCTATGTTCTTTAGAAAACTTATACACAGATTTTTCAATGGATGTAACATAATCCTGTATAATTTTTTTGCGGTCTAATTTTAATTGCTTCCTATTGAGTTGGCAAATATTAATGGTTGCTGTACCCTTAATTGTTCTGCCTCTAATTTGTCCTTTTTGAGTGTACATAAAATGTCTAGCAGGTTGCTGCTCTAGTTCTGGATGCAGGAGTGAGGGCTTTTCATATTGTTGCAACCAGTTTAAATCATAAGGATGAAAAACAGGCAAATTATTCACATTCTGATGACTGGTAACATGCTGGGTAGTTGTTGGGTCTAATAATGGAAACTTATTACTTTTGGCTAAGTTACAGGTAGAACAGAGGGGAATAAGATTAGACCAAGTATAAGCCAACCAATAATAACCTGGTTGATTGTAATGAGGATTTTTCTTATTGTTTCTTGGCTTGAAAGGTCTATAATGATCGACTTGCAATTCCATGCCTCTTTTGCGCTCACACACTGCACACTTATCTGCATAGAGATATTGAAGTGTTTTTAAGGTTGTATCTCTATAACATTTACTGGAAATGTTATGTTGATGCTGTTCCACTAACAAACTTGCTTTAAGACTATCCCATTTGGGGTCAATAAGACCACTTGGCCGAGTTGGTGTTCTTTGTCTGTGTACCATTTAGCTATTGGGTTGAGGGAACAAATCATCAGGCAAAATATCCTCATTTATTGCTCTCAACTGTTCTCCAATTTCCTTGTTTCGTTCTATCTCATCATAGTCATCTTCTAAATACACAGCATCCAATTGTGCTTCTGATAAATTGTCTAGAAAATTAAAATCAAAGATTTCTGAGCTAAACAATAAGTTGGGAGTCAGTTGGTGGATTTCTTTTTCTAGTTTTTCAAAACGCGCTATAGTAATGCCTTCTTCTGAGGTTCTATTTACCTTTAGAAACACAGAATGATCAGGAGCACCCAACAAAGGAATAGGGCTATGGGTAGAGACAATAAATTGTATTTTGGGAAATAATTTAGAGAAGAGTTTGGGCAACTGCATCTGCCATTTAGGATGCCAGTGTACATCCAATTCATCAATGATAACAATACCCGTGAGTTCGGCAGGATTGACAGCATCAGGTTGTGTTTCAAATAGTCTAATAATTAAGTCACCAATCATAGCAACTAGACTTTTGTAGCCTGCTGCCAAATTATTTAAGGTGACTGGTGGATATACTTGACCAGCTCTAGTTTCTTTGTACCATATATTTTTGCTGGTGGTCGAAAGTTCTATCTCAATGCCTTCCAATAATTCCTCTAGTAGTTGTTTGGTGTAATTGTATTTATCTTGTGCAACTTGATTCCCCTTGTTCAAAAACCAATCATAAAGATGATGTTCTATATTTTGCAGAACAGTAGTATTGTCAAATAAACTAGAAATAGGCGTTTGCTCGTGCTTGCTTTGCCGCTCGGTAAATACACTTAGCCTAGAAGCACCATAGGCACAGATGGTTTTGAAGTTGTTTCTTTTTCTTGTAGGATAAGAATATCGTTCAGCAGTGATAAGATTATCAAACTGTATGTCTATTTCCAAATTGGGTTGCTTCTCTGTATCAATAAGTGCATGACCAAATAATCCTATATCTTCATGGGGTGAGAAATGTTCATTAGGGCCATATAAACCCAATGCTATTGCTTGTAAGACACAGGTTTTGCCATAGCCATTTTCTCCTGTTAAGAAAATCCAGTTAGCTTCTTTGGGCAAATTATTTACAACTGTTTGATTAATCCCCTTAAAATTAGATAGGCTAATTTTTTTAATTTTGCCTGAAGGCGTATAATACAAGCTCTGTTTTTTGAAATAATGCCCTAGCTTTTCAAAATTTTCATCAGATATTTGGGTCAATGAATCTTCCTCGAAACTTTTATTTATGAGTTGTACTACATCTTCATATTCCCAGTTTTCGTATTCCCATTCGGCAAATTGTATAGCAATAGAAGCATTTATACCAATATCTTTTTTCAATCCCCTAGAATAATCATCAGTGCTTGTGATTTTTACACGCATTGTGTTTCTAATATTGAAAACATCAATTAGTAAAACTCCTTGTTTTTTGTCAATTACAAGAAAATCAAATACTGGGAAATATTGATTGAGATAACCACCAATCTTGGAAACTCGATAAATTACTCTATACCTATCCGAAGGCAGTTGTGATAACAACCCAAATAATTTTTCTTCTTCATAAGAAGCACCTGAATTGGGAAACGATCGAGGATAAATCATAGAATAGAATGATAATTATAACAATAGAAAAAGCAGTAGTATGCAAACACTACACTAAATATACAAAAAATACAACAGCTTGTAAAAGCACTCTACTAGACCATTTTATCCAAAAATCCAATAAAAAAGACCTACTTCCAACCCCGATCCGCCACATCCTCCACAGATTTCATCACCTTATCCGTTAATTGCTGCTTATAACTCGCCATATAATCCGCCACTTTATCATCAAAAGCCCCAATAATAGAAGCCGCCAAAATACCCGCATTCTTACCTCCATCCAAGGCCACGGTAGCCACAGGAATACCCCCCGGCATTTGCAAAATAGACAAAATAGAATCCCAGCCATCAATAGAATTGCTCGACTTAACAGGCACCCCAATAACGGGCAAAGTGGTCAAGGAGGCCACCATTCCGGGCAGGTGGGCAGCGCCACCAGCTCCTGCCACAATCACCTTGAGGCCACGTGCTCTAGCCGAGGTGGCATAATCAATCATACGCTGGGGCGTTCTGTGCGCCGAAACAATGGTCAGCTCAAACGGAACATTGGCTTGTTCCAAAAATTCGGCAGCAGCGCGCATCACCGGCAAGTCCGACTGGCTGCCCATGATGATTCCAACTAAAGGTTTATTGCTCATCCGTTACAAATTTTATGGTTTTTTTGACAAAATCTACTTTTTGGAGCAGGGATTTCATATCACGGTCACGCACGGTCACATGGCCCATTTTTCGGAAAGGGCGGGTGATTTTTTTGCCGTACAAATGCAAGTGACAACCGGGAATATCCAGCACCTCCTGAAAACCCTTGCAAACTGCATTGCCCGTGTGGCCTTCCTCGCCCAGCAAGTTAATCATAGCCGAAGAAATAAAAAGAGAAGTGTCGCCCAAAGGCCAGTTCAAGATAGCACGCAATTGTTGCTCAAATTGAGAAGTCATATTGCTCTCAATAGATTGATGCCCACTGTTATGCGTTCGGGGCGCAATTTCATTCACCAGTACTTTCCCGTCTTTGGTAACAAACATTTCTACGGCTAGTAAGCCTACAATTTCTAGTTTTTGGGCGAGTGTGATGGCAATATCCACCGCAGCATTGGTGATTTGCTCGTCAATTTGGGCAGGCGCCAACAAATACTCTACTAGATTGGCTTCGGGGTGGAACACCAATTCTACAGGCGGAAAAGTCTTGATTTGCCCATCCTCGTTTCTAGCCACAATCACAGAAATTTCCTTCTCAAAATCAATCAACTTTTCCAGCAATCCCGGCGCATCAAAACCCTTGTCCAAATCCTCTACTGTACGCATTACTTGTACGCCTCTACCATCGTAGCCCCCTTTTCCGATTTTATTAACCGCAGGCAAAAAATCCGCCTTGGTTTTGAGATCGGCCAAGTTTTCGGTGAGAATAAAATCGGCTGTTGGGATGCCATTGTCTTGGTAAAATTGTTTCTGGATGCGTTTGTCCTGAATCATTTCAATGATGTGCGGCTGTGGAAATACTTTTTTGCCCTCATCGCTGAGTTTTTGGAGTGCCTTGGTATTGACTTGTTCAATTTCTATGGTAATTAAGTCGTGCTTGGCACCAAAATTATACACTGTATCAAAATCATTGAGATCCCCCACTTCAAATTCAGAGGCATTTTCCTTGCAAGGAGCTTCTGGATTGGGGTCTAAAATGGCCACTTCTATATTAAAATCAATGGCTGAACGAATAAGCATACGACCCAATTGGCCGCCTCCTAAAATAGCTATTTTATTCATGATATATTTTTGATAATACCTGTGAAATGATGTCTAGTACTGCAAATTTGCGGCAAATATAGGGATAATAGATGGCTCTATTAGTACCTGTGCTTGCATTGTGAAAAAATACTGCCCCAAACGGGACTTTACAAATTTATAATCAAGCCTTCCTCGGCAATATTATAGCCTTTTTCCAAGACTTCCCGTTTGGCAGGGTGTTGCTCTTGAAGGATAGGGTTGGTATGATTGAAATGAATAAAATGCACTTTTGTTTTCTCAGAGGCAGGCAAATCGTCAAACAAGCGCATACTTTCTTCTACAAAAGGGTGTGGAATTTCGGACATATCCCGATTGCCTACTTCGCCATTCTTAAAAAAAGTAGCATCCAAAAAAGCAACATCCACTGCAGCAATTTCTGCCTTGATGTCTCGTTCCCATTGTGTCCATTTGTCAATGTCTGGGATGAATAGAATTTTTTTGTTGGGGGATATAATTTTGTAACCCACGGTTTCGGTGTACTCGCCTCTGTGGGGCACCAAAAAGGGCAATACTTGCAAGTTTGGCGCAAGCCCAATTAAAGAATCGGCCTGTAGGGGCTGCAAGGCTATATTGTTCAAATCGACCAACTGGCTCCAAGGGCCACTGCTTTCCAAATACTGCTTCATTCGGGGCATTGCATATACAGGCACTTGGTGGGCACCCATGGCTTCTCGGCCCAAGTGCATCAAGCCCACATAATGCCCAATATGCCCATGCGTGAGAAAAATACCACTGGGCAACTGAAATTGACTAGGATGGAGCTGGTCAGATAACAATTTGGTTTGGTATTTAAAATCTGGGGATGCCTCAAAGAGCCATGTTTGGTTGCTAGTAGGATTGACAATACCCAAAGCCGTAATCATTTTTTTTTGAGCATTGGGATGCCAATGTTCTTTGGAGCAGGCTTTCATGCAGCCAATTTGTGGGAAACCTGCATCCTGAACATTGCCCAATACAATCAGGTAGGGCTGTTTTTTTGTTGGGGCTGTGGTATTGTTGGTAGAATTTGGGGCTGGAGCTTGGCAGGCTAGTACACAACAAACAAGCATTAGTATATAAATACGAAGCATAGAACTAGGCGTTTTAACAAAAAAATAGGGTACAACTAAGTTATTGTACCCTATTCGGAAAAATATAAAAATATAATTAACTAAACCGTTTTTTCTGGTTCACGTATGCTAGTCGTTTGCAAAATATCATCTATAGAACTCGCTTCTGCCCCAAAATCATGCTTGTGTGCTCGGTCATTTACACTCAAATCGGCTACCCAATCCTCATCAGGCACTAAATCCTCTAGCACATAAGGAGAACCATCGTACTGAAGACGTTTACCGGGATAGATGTAGGCTTTCACCAAGTATTTAATCATGCTTTTTTGATCCAGATTGGGGTGAATGTGTGGCGCAATATATTGTTCGTGATAAGCAGGCAGCAAGCTCCAGTGCATAGACGGACGATCATGGTGGGCACCGTGATAGCCATTATTAAACAAGAAAAAATTGAGCAGCCCACCACTAAAAGTACGGGAGTGGTTGTATTTGTGTTCTTGATCACAACCATCATGCTGCCATACATTGGTGCCAACAATACCCCAAGCACCATAAATATGCGGGCCCCAAATAAATAAAATAGCCGCAGGCAAATTGACAAATAGCAAGGAAATACGAACAACATGCACCAAAAACATCTCTGCACGCCATTGCTCGTACCACTCGCGTTTGTCGTGCTTCATTTTGGTGACAAATTTTTTCTCGGCCTTGAGCAAATCAGGTGTTACAATAAAGAAAAAGAGCAACTGATTGAGAAAATGCCACTTGAAGCGCGCCTTGGACGTACGCATATTGTCTTTGGCGGTTTGCGTGTCCTTGTGGTGGCTAAAATTATGGCCCGGTACATAAGCACTAACCGAGTAGCCATAAGCCAAACTCAATACAAACTGAAACCACTTGTTGTGCTGTTTTTTGTGAAACATGGGCGCATGAATCGTATTATGTACAATTACAGCACAGGCAAACGCCATAAATGCGGTTAGGATTACCCAAGGCACCATTATTGTCCAAGTACGCAATTCGGGTACCAACCAGTAGGTGAAAAATCCGCCATAAGCGATTATATAATAAAGCGCTACAAAAACTAAGGTTCTATAGTCGGCTTTGTAACGTAATATAGATGTCTGACTCATGTCAACACTCAAATTTTTGGAAATGAAATTTATAAATAAAAAAGATTTCTTGGAGAAGAAAACTACTCTTATGATGCACAAAAGTAATCGCTCCCCTACTAACTACGCTTTATGGTAGTGGTTTACCAACAAATTGGTACACACAAAAATACAGCTAACAAGGTAGAAAGGCAAATCCTTATCGGAGAGCTTTTTTATTATACAAAAAACACGCCCTCTACTCTTGAAACGATCATCAAGATAGAAGGCGTATTAAAAATGAAACTATTTTGTTGTTTATGCCTCGTCAGAGCTAATATATTTGCTGATCATCTGCTCTGTTTTGGCATTTTCGATTTTTCTGACCAATTCTTCCGATTCCTGCTTGTCGCGAACAACTTTGGCTAGAACAAAACAAGACGAAATACTAAAAAGATACGTCATGCCTACAAAGGCTTTTTGGTATATATCCAATTCTAAGAAAACAATTCCTAAGATCATCCCAACGAAGGAAACGGCAAAAGAAATCCAAGCCAATGTTGAAAAGGCTTGTGTATTGGAGGTGCTGTATTTGCTAGACATAATAAGTTATTGTTGGAGGGTGTATAAATAAGGTTCTGTTCTTTAAACTAACTAAATAGTTAAATCATGTAGTTGCTTATGAAGTTCCTTTTGAATGTAATATTAACACTTTTTAACGTTTAAATGCTGTAGAATCAATTTTTTATTCTTCTCTACCAGGTAAAACAAGTACAGGAAGGTCAGAATTTAAGGTGATTTGTTGGCTAACACTGCTGTGGAACAAATTGGCAAACCAACTTCTATGATGTGCTACCAGACACAAAATATTGCCTTCTTTCTGGTGGGCAAAATCTAGAATTCCCTTTTGAGTATCTTCGGCCACTACTTTGTGATAAGAGAAAGGAATAGCCATACTCTCCAAATAATTGCCAATACTTTCATCCATATCCGAATCGTGTTCGGTGTTCGTCACGTGTAGCAATTCCAAATTCAAGCGAGCGGTTTGTACCATACTCAAGGCTGGATTGAGTGTATTAAGAATCGTCAAATCCAAAGCATCTACGGCCAAAACCATTGTGCTCAAGCTCTCGTAATCCGTTTCTACAGGAATAGCCAATACTGGAATTTTATTGATTTTGACCAATTTACTGGCTGTACTGCCCCATACTTTTTTGGCAACATTGGACGCACCTTGTGTGCCCATCACCAACAAATCTGCTTCCACACGCTCCATTTCTCGTTCTATACGTTCTACAGGATAGCCGTGGCGGCAAACTCCATCTATTGTCACCCCTTCAGGAGCCGTGGCTTTAATTTTAGTCAAAAAAGCAGCCATTTCTTGCTCTCTATCTTCCTTGATTACTCGATTGACATTGGCCATGTGACCCGCAGGAGTAGAAGTATGATACGTATGCACCAAATGTAAGTTGGCACCAAAACGCTTGGCCAAAGCTAGAGCCACATCCAAGGCTTTATTGGCATTATCCGAAAAGTCAGTGGGGACTAAAATATTTTTCATAATGTTAATATAGTTAGTAAAAATAACACTTCGTGGGTGCGTTTCTTTTTTGTAAAGAAAAAAAACTTTCTATACAAATGATAATCCAATGATTGTGAGCTTTGTATAATTCCCGTGTACCTTTTGATTATCAATTTAATACATTTTTAGCACGAAGTCATGTAAAACAGTTAGACGAGATATTGACAAATATAACATACCGATTGCTAAAGTCCTTTAAATTAGTATATTTTTGTGACTATAGAGTAGCTTTTGAATGACAGACGTATGACAGATAGGAATAATTCGTCCAAATATTACAGAGCAGAACGCCAAGGATGCCAAAAATTGCCCGAAGAAATTTTTGAGTATCCTGATGTAGAAGTGTTGAGTTTGAGGGAGAATCAACTGCATGTTTTGGACGAGCGTATAGGCCGGTTGACCAAATTATACAGCCTAGACCTATCGTACAACCAAATTAGCACCCTGCCCGATAGTTTTGCCCAGTTGAAGGCATTGGAATATCTTTTTTTGGGTAATAATCAATTTTCAGTCTTTCCAACTATTTTGTTTCAATTGCCTCGTTTGCGGCAGGTTTCTTTTTTTAATAACCAATTGGAAATTATACCCGAAGGTATAAAGCAGTGGAAAGCTATACAGGTATTGGATTTGGGCAACAATAACCTAACAACCTTGCCCGATAGTTTGGCCGAATTGCAGGCACTAGAATGCCTAAATCTGATTCTCAACCAATTCTCTAGCTGCCCAGCCGCCTTATGCCGCTTGCCCCAATTGCGTGTTTTGCGCCTCAAAAGCAATCAAATTGCCACCTTACCAGCAGCCATTGGCCAGTTAAAAAATCTACAACACTTAGATTTGGCCTTCAATCCCTTGCAGGGGTTGCCAGCAGAGTTGGCCCAATTGCAACAGCTCAAAGAATTGATTGCCACCTCCAACCAATTTTTTACTTTTCCAGAAGTCCTGTTGGAGCTTCCTCAATTGACCGATTTAGCCAATCTGGATTTAAATTTTCGCTTGGGCCTAAGCACCAAAAAACTAAACACACTCTTTGGTGTCCTAAAAAAATTACCACAAAAAACAGCTACTCCATCCATCAAAAAAGCAATTTTTGCGCTTTTATTTAATAAAAATACAACAACCCTCAAATTGGCAGATGTCCTTCCCTTGCTGGGCATTAAAAACAAAGTACTCGAAAAAAAAGTGCAGCAATACTTGACCCACAACAGTCCTCCACCCACTGAGGATAGCCGTTTGTTTATGTTGGGCACAAGAAGCATCATCAAAGAAGCGGTCAATACCCTAGTGCCTTGGACAACCACTATACAAGAAGCAAGTCATATTGTATTGGGGCAAAAAATCAAAAAAACAGCCCTACAACAATTACCTACAGGCGTTGTTTTTTTGTCAGAAATTCAAGTACAACAGCATTACCAAACGGCCCCCTCTATGGAGTGGCTGCAAGAACATCGGGAGCAGTTGTTAGATTTGTTGTACAGCCAACAAGGCCCTGCGGTGTTGTTGGCCTTGCAATGGCTAGAGGGAAGTCCTGCCGTTGCCGATTGGGCAACAGAGTTGTTGATTGCTTATATTTTGTTGCCTTTCGGCGAACGCCAAGCATTGCAAGCCATTCAAAATACCCTGTTGTTGGGTTTGCCCAATTTTGAGCTTTCCCAATTGCCCCACGTCAATTTTAAGCTTTACACGGCCGAAAAGAGCGAGCTAGAAATCAAAAAAAGAATTGCTCAATGTACGGCCTCTGCCTCTTATTGGGATGGGATTAAAGTAGCGCAGTATTTATTTAAGGAACATGGCGCAGGCTATTTGTACCTAATCAACCAGCTTGCTCCCGAGGCATTGGCCGCATGGCTACAGCAATTTGTACAAAAAAACACCTTATGTCTTTCTACGCTCCAACAATTAAAAAGACTACCAACCTTGCACGGAGTTTGGAGCAATATCCAACGATTGGATTTGCGGGGGTGTGCGTTTATGAGCGTGCCACTACCCGATTTATTAAAACAAATGCCTAACTTAGAGGAAATTGATTTGCGGGATAATCCCATTCGGCATTTACCCCGAACAAGATTGGCTCAATTAGCCCGTTATCGCATTCTAATTTCTAAGTAAAGTATCCTTATGGTTGTTTTAGAAACCCACAACTTGACAAAAATTTATTCTAAGAAAGTAAAAGCTGTTGATAGTCTCAATCTCACTATTGAAAAGGGTAATATTTACGGTATTCTTGGCCCCAATGGAAGTGGCAAGACCACTACTTTGGGGATGATTTTGGGTATTATTGCGCCCACTTCGGGCGATTATGGCTGGGTTGGCGGCCAAAAGGGGGCTGCGGTGCGGCGTAGGATTGGGGCTATTCTGGAAACGCCTAATTTTTATCCTTATCTCAATGCCCAAAAGAACCTAGAATTGGTGGCCCACATCAAAAAAGCTCCTAAAAATGCCATTCCCGAGCTAATTGAAATGGTGGGCCTAGCTGGCCGTACCGATGCGCCTTTTGCTACTTATTCCTTGGGAATGAAACAGCGTTTGGCTATTGCAGGGGCACTCATTGGCGATCCAGAGGTGTTGATTTTTGATGAACCGACCAATGGCCTAGACCCACAGGGAATAGCAGAAGTGCGTACACTCTTGGCGGATATTGGGGCGCAAGGCAAAACCATTTTATTGGCTAGTCACATTATTGACGAAGTAGAAAAAATTTGCAACCATGTCGCCATTATCAAGTATGGAGATTTGATTGCCTCGGGCAGTGTGGCCGAAATTCTAAGCACAGAGCCTATTATCGAAGTAGGCGCTACAGATTTGGCTGCCCTCAAAAAATCCCTTGCCAAGCTTCATGCTGTTACCAGTTTGCGAGAAGAAATACCTTTTCTGGAATTGACTTTATCGCCCGATTTTAGTGCTACCCAACTCAACCAATGGCTGTTTGAACAAGGCCAAGTGCTCAACCACCTAAAAGTTCGCAAAAAGAGCTTGGAAGCCGAGTTTTTGGAGCGTACTTCTTAGGATTGCAATAACTAAACCATCAAGACCTAAAATGCAAGTCCTTGACATTCAGTTGCAATTTGGTGCGTCCCTTAAAATGATTCTCCTCTAATACATAACACAATTCAAATGGTTTTTTGGCTTTGAGTTCCTCAAAGTGATGTCCTTGCCTAAAGGCAATGCCCTCTACAGGCGCACTGTGGTTTTGTTGTACAATTAGTTTGAGATGTTTATGATGTAATAATTTGGAATAGCCGGTGTCCACTACTTGTTGTGAGGCAAAAACAGGCCGCATATTTTGAGGGCCAAAAGGCGCAAATTGTTTTAACAATTGCCAAAAAGAATTCGTGATGGTGGGCAAGGGCAAATAAGCATCAACAGCTTGCACAGGCAGGGCGGCCTCTGCACTGATGGCCTGCTGTGCCAAGCCCTCAAAACGCGCCACAAATTCCTCCCAATTGCTCTCTTTGAGCGTCAAGCCTGCTGCAAAAGGATGCCCCCCAAAATGAATCAACAAATCTTCGCATTGCTCTAGGGCAGCATGAATGTTAAAATTGCCTGCCGAGCGAGCCGAACCCACCAAGCGACCATTGGCCTTGGTCAGCACCAAACAAGGTTTGTGGTATTGCTCCGCCATTTTGGCGGCCACAATCCCCAAGACACCTTGGTGCCAATCGGGCTGGTACAGCAATAAGCTTCGCCTTTCGGCAAAACCGACATCCTGCTGAACGAATTGTTGGGCTTGCTTAACAATGCCTTGCTCAATATAGCGGCGTTTTTCGTTGAGTTCAATGAGTTGGTCGGCCAAATGTTCGGCTGTAGCCAAATTGGGAGCCGTTAGGAGCTGAACGGCCAATAAAGCGTCTTCCAATCGGCCCGCCGCATTGATATGGGGGGCTATGCCAAACACAATATCTCGGATGTTGTAATCATTGGTTTTGCCCAATGCCTCCATCAGCGCTTTTAAGCCCAAACAAGGCTGTTGATTGAGCTGTTGCAATCCAAAAGAAGCCAATACTCGATTCTCGCCCGTCAGTGCCACAAAATCACTCGCCAAACTCACCACCACCAAATCCAGAAAAGGCTGCACATTCTCCTCAAAATCCAAATTATAAAATTGTGCAAAGGCTTCAATGAGCTTAAAACCAATGGCGCAACCGCTCAATTCCTTGTAAGGGTAAGGGCATTCGGGTTGTTTGGGATTGAGAATGGCATAAGCAGGCGGCAGGGTGGCATCGGGTAGGTGGTGGTCGCAGACAATCACATCCAAGCCCTTTTCTTGGGCATAGCGGAGGGCATCGTGTGCTTTGATGCCACAATCTAGGGCAATCATCAAGCTGCAATTTTGTGCCAAGGCATGATCCACGCCTTTGAGCGAAATGCCATAGCCCTCGGCATAACGATTGGGAATATAAAACTCCACCAAGTCGTGGTACCGCCCCAAAAAGCTATACATTAGGGCAACAGCCGTAGTGCCATCGACATCATAATCGCCATAGACCAAGATTTTTTCTTTCTTGACCAATGCCTGTCCGATACGCTGTACGGCTCTATCCATGCCCAGCATCAAAAAAGGATCGTGCAGGTGGGAGAGTTGCGGCCTAAAAAAGTGTTTGGCTTTATCATAGGTATTGATGCCACGTTGTACCAATAATTGACAAAAAATAGGATGAATACCCAATTGTTGTTGTAGAGTAGTTGCTTCGTTGACATCATACTCCACCAATTCCCAACGCTTCCGCATTATGGTGTGCTCGTTTAAAGTGTTCATAAGAGTAAAAGTGACGTGCTAAGTCGTTGCTAAGTTCTTAATAATAAGAAAAATGGAATAGAGTGGAATAAACTCATCCAAATCAATTATTTTTAAAGGCGGAGTTAGAAAAAGAAAGGTCAAGATTTCTTTGTATCTAAATCACCAAATCATTGATAACTTACGCAAGTAGTGTGCTTTTGTTACCAAATTAGCGCAAAAACTTTCATTTAGCGGCGTATTAAGTAGGTGCAAAAAAGTAACCGTACAATAAAAAATGAGAGATTTTTTCTCAG
>CAYULH010000083.1:0-23251 GCA_964445645.1 uncultured Aureispira sp.
CAGGGTTGAATTCGTATTATTTATGTTATTACTATAATAATATCACCCCTTCGGGATTTAAAGGCATTTGATAGGCATTATTACTATAACAATCTTACTAATTGATACAGTGTATCAATTAGTAAGATTGCCCTTCGGGATTTTTTTCAACAATATTCAGAGGCATTTTCTAGAACTTAACAGCCCTACCTTTCAGGGTTCAATCGTGCTTTATAGGCATTATTACTACACAATATTACTAATTGATACACCGTATCAATTAGTAATATTGTCCTTCGGGATTCAAAATTCGGAACGTTAATCATTAGAACGTATCAACTAAGGCAAAAAACAACTCAAAATACCAAGGGCAATTCCAACTGCTTGGTCCAATAATACGCCAAGCCCAAGGGAATCAGTTTGATGCTCTGAAACAAGGCATTCAAGCCCACAGGCACCATATTGCTGCTTTCCATAACTTGATAACTAGACAGCAGAATCAAAAAAGCAATGGTAAGCCAAGCCGCTTGCAGCAACCAAATGTTCCTAAAAGGGGCCTTAATCGCTCCCAACAACAAAAAGAGCAACAACAAATGTACCCCCACCAACTGAAACGAAAAACTATCCACAAAATCACCTCCTAGCAAAAAGGCTGTTAGCCAAGTACTTAGATTGCTCGACAATTCATAAGTAGGAGAGAGCTGTATATCAAACAGCATGGAATTGTCCAACACCAACAAAAAGATAAAACATAAAATAGCAAGGCGAATTTTAACGCCCAAGCGTTCCTGAAACTGTACAATACTCATAAGTTAGATTTTTAGAAAAATAAAGTACTTTGAAATTCAAAGTAAAAAGACAAAAAAATTAGGATTGTTTATTAATCAATGCCTCTAGGGCAGCCAAATGTTTCTGAAAAGCAGCACGACCTTCGGAAGTAACCTTGTAAGTGGTTAGGGGTTTTTTGTTGACAAATTCTTTATGCACGGCTATCAATTCCTTTTTTTCGAGTGCCGATAGGTGAGAAGCCAAATTGCCATCGGTTACTTTGAGCAGGGTTTTGAGTTGCTTAAAAGGCACCCAATCATTAACCATCAAGATGGACATGATGCCTAAGCGCACTCGGCTTTCAAAGACTTTATTTAGGTGCTCTATCATAATAATTATGGTGATAAACTATTGTTTACTCGTATTTTAAGTGCAAGTAAATTCCATAAACAATATGCAAGATACCAAATCCAAGAGTCCAAAACAACAAGCCATTGCCCAAAGCAATAAAATAGGCATTCAGCAGCCCCAATACAATCTGGCAAAAGCCCAAGTAACGAATATCATTGAGCGTGTATTTGCTGGCATTGACCAGTGCCAAGCCATAAAAAATGAGCGTAGCCGGGGCAATCATACTTATCATGCCTTGCCGAAGCAAGATTAAGCAAAACAGCCCTCCTGTTATCAATGGAATAAACAAATTGCCCAATAACTGCCTCGTGCTTTGGTCCCACAAGCCTTGGTCTTGGCGGCGTGCCTTGCGCCAAGTAAAAAAGCCAGCCACCCCCAAGGCGGCCAACAAGGTCAAACCTGCAATCAACAACAATTCTCCCAACAAAGCACTTTTCTGCTCGGCATAATTTACCGTAGACAAATTGTACTGCTGCAATCGCCACCAAGCAACAGCACTGCCCGCCAAGGCACAAATCCCTGCACCAACTCCCGACAAGCCGCTCAAGGAAATAAAACGACTCGATTTTTCCATCAAGGAGCGAATCTCCGCCAATTGCTGTAGCTGCTCTTCTTTTGTAAATTGATCCATAATAATAACAATTAAAAGTACTTTGAGTTACAAAGTAAAAAGAAAATCAACAGATATGCAACTTTTTTTCTAGCTTTTTGGTAATAAGCAATGTAATTAATTCACAAACATTGAAATGATAATCAATTCCAACAATGGATGATTTTAAGAAAAGTCTAAAAGATCAATTGGCAAAAACAGCCGAATTTTTGAAAAAATCTTCGGAAGAAGCCGCCGTCAAAATAAAAGAAGGGGTAGACAAAATGGGAGGCATTGGCCCTGCAACGCTCAACAAAGCAGCCGATATTGTCAATGAATTGTTGCTCGTCTTGCCCCTTTTGGAAGAAGCGGGCTACCCTGCACAAGAATTTAGAATAGGCTTGGCCCTAACCCCCGTCATTGAAGTCAATTTCCTAATGGGCTACGAAATAGACGAAGAGGACTTGGCTGCCCTCAAAGAAAAACACCAAGACAAACGCCTGTTTGGGATGATTCTCAGCACCCTAAAAATGGCCCGTGACCTCTCTGGCAAAATCACCACCGAAGATTTTGGCTTTCAGGAGACTGTGGTAGAAATCACCGTGCCACCACGCGTTAGTTTGCGTTATGTGAACAAGCGTGGTAGGGGCGTGTAGGGTAGGGCTGTTAAGTTCTAATTGTCAACGCTCCGAAAGGCGAATCCCGAAGGGCAATATTGCTAATTGATACAGTGTATCAATTAGTAATATTGTTATAGCTTTGTAAACAAAGCGTATTTTTGAACCCTGAAAGGGTGCTATTATTATATTGTATGCTAATAATGACATCCCTTCGGGATTTAAAGGCATTTTATAGGCATTATTACTACAATAATATCACCCCTTCGGGGTTTTTCCAGCAGCATTCATAATAGTTTTTTAGAACTTAACAGCCCGACACCTACAGCATCTTAACTTGTTATTTGAAGCTTCTTTTCCTAGAACTTAACAGCCCTACAATCCCCCAGCATGGTTATCGCCTCTACGATCGGCCACGCCCTCTAGGCGGCCATCAGGAAGCTGTAACACCGCTTCTACCTGCCCAATATCAGCGCGTTTTTTGGGGTGATGCCCCAAGTTTTGCAATTGTTCCAATTGTTGGGGCGAGAAGGCATCTTGCTCATAATAAAGGGTATCGGGATACCACTGGAAATGAAAGCGTGGATTCTGCACTGCCGCCTCCAAGGACAAATCAAAATCTATAACATTGGTAATCACTTGGAAAACCGTGGTAATAATTTTGGAGCCACCGGGGCTGCCTACTGCCAATAGGAATTGGCCTTCTTTTTCTACAATACTAGGGGTCATAGAACTGAGCATACGTTTGTTGGGGGCAATGGCATTGGCCTCGTTGCCCAAAAGGCCAAACTGGTTGGGTACTCCCGGCTTGGCACTAAAGTCGTCCATTTCATTGTTCATAAAGAACCCAGCTTGGTCAATTACCACTTTACTACCAAAATTAGAATTGATAGTAGTAGTAACAGATACCACATTGCCCTCTGCATCTACAATACAATAATGGGTGGTTTGGTCACTCTCCTTGGGATAAGGCGTGCCGTGCGAAATGCTATCACTTGGCGTGGCTATGCTATCCCGAAAATCTTGCATTCTTTCATCGGCATAAGCTTGGCTGGTGAGGCTGGCAATCGGCACAGGATAAAAATCGGCATCGCCCAAGTGTTCTGCACGGTCGGCATAAGCACGGCGAGCAGCTTCTGTAATCACGTGAATAGAACGTGGGTCGCCATAGCCCCATTCATGGAGCGGATAAGGCTCTACCATATTGAGCAATTCGGCCAAGCAGATGCCGCCACTAGAGGGCGGTGCCATAGACCAAATCGTGTATTCCTTGTAAGGAATCTTGACAGGATCCCTCCAAATAGCTTTGTAATTTTTAAGATCCTCATGACTAATGATGCCGCCATGTTGCTTCATGTCCTCTACAATCAAATCGGCTGTTTTGCCCTGATAAAACCCTGCACGCCCTTGCTCTGCAATGCGTTTGAGGGTATTGGCTAGGTCTGGTTGGCGCAAGTTGTCGCCCACTTTCCAGACCTTATCAGGGGTGAAGGCATTTTTGTTGGCATTGGCCTTCTCAAAAAGAGGGCGAAACTCGTTGAGTCCTTCTGCCTCTCGCTCGGTGAGGAGCAAGCCATTTTCGGCCAGCTCAATGGCAGGCTGCACGAGGCGTTTCCAAGGAAGCTTACCAAATTTTTGGTGGGCTTCATAGATGCCAGCTATTGCCCCCGGTACGCCCGAAGCCAAATGCCCAAAAAGACTCAAAGAGTCAATGACATTGCCCTGTTCGTCCAAGTACATGTCTTTATCAGCCGCTTGGGGGGCCTGCTCTCTAAAATCTAGGGTATGCACCTTGCCATCAGCAGCTCTGTAGACCAGAAAACCACCGCCTCCAATATTGCCTGCTCTTGGATAGGCTACGGCCAAGGCCAATTGGACCGTGACCATGGCATCAATGGCGTTGCCGCCTTCTTTGAGAATATCTACGCCTGCTTG
Organism: uncultured Aureispira sp.; assembly: GCA_964445645.1. Classification (GTDB taxonomy): domain Bacteria; phylum Bacteroidota; class Bacteroidia; order Chitinophagales; family Saprospiraceae; genus Aureispira. The sequence continues at coordinate 4,300 of CAYULH010000083.1, forward strand.
GGTGGCCAATGGATGTGCCGAAACCACCATGGCAGAGTCGCCAAAGGCTTGTTTCTCAATCGTCATCAAGGCTTTGGGTTCGGCAGTTGGTTTGCAGGCTGTTATTCCTATTAATAATAAAAAAACTAAATAAAGGGTGTGCTGATAGGAAAGCATGGCATGTGTGTTATTATAATAAAAATTATTCTTCTAAGAAAGAGGTCAAAGGGCTACTGGCAGTAGCATGGTTAAAAGGACTGGCCAAACGTGCCTCAAAAGCCATGCGTCCAGCTTCTACGCCTAGTTTGAAGGCTTTGGCCATCTCCACAGGATTGTCAGACACTGCAATCGCTGTATTAACAAGGACTGCATCTGCTCCCAATTCGAGGGCTTTGGCCGCATCCGAGGGGCTTCCAATTCCTGCATCTACAATAACAGGAACATTAGATTGCTCAATGATAATTTCTAGGAAATCAATGGTTTTGATTCCTTTGTTACTACCAATAGGAGAGCCTAGAGGCATTACCGCTTGTGTACCTACTTCTTCTAGTCGTTTGCACAATACAGGGTCGGCATGAATGTAGGGCAGCACTACAAAACCCAACTTGACCAATTCTTCGGCTGCTTGGAGCGTTTCTATAGGATCGGGCAGCAAGTATTTGGGGTCGGGATGAATTTCTAGCTTTAGCCAATTGGTTTCCAAGGCTTCTCGGGCTAGTTGGGCTGCAAAGACGGCATCTTTGGCAGTTCTAGCGCCTGATGTATTGGGGAGCAAGTGCAGATGTGGATGATTGAGATGGCTGAGAATATCATCTTCTTCATTGTGGATGTCTACACGTTTGAGTGCTACTGTAACTAGCTCTGAACCAGAGGCTAGTAGCGCATCTCGCATCAATTGGCTAGACGAGAATTTGCCTGTTCCTGTAAATAAACGAGATTGAAATGTTTTATCAGCTATGGTTAGTGCTTGCATGTTTGGAGGTATTGAGTATAATAATCATCAAATTATTAGTAATAATTATTATAAGAACACAAAGAAACGTTTATCGTTCTTCGCTTGGTTCTATTTTTTTGAATTCAATTTTATGGTCAGCGGTTGTTACGGTCATAGAATTACCATTGAGGGTATAACTATTTTTTCCTGTCAACATATTTTTGAGCAAAATTCCGTCTTCACTATCACAACATTTACGAGAGCAGCCAAGCCCTTTTTGTATTGCAAAAGCATTCTTACTATAAGAAACACCCCCTGAACAACTATTGACATCTAATTTTAGAATGGCAGTCATTGGCTCAAAGAAAAGGGTGTAGGAGTTGCTGAAAGCAACTGGTTTTTCTTCACTATTTAGGGCTTGATAATTGATAGCTTCCCAAGTATTGCCAATCAAACCACCTTTGGCGGGAGTTAGGGTAAGTGTTCCTTTTTTGTGAGAAAGTTGCAAAAGGCCATTGGTCATTGAATAATGTAACGAGCCACTTAGGAATTTGGCAATTGCAATGGCTTCCTTGCTATCGCAACACGCCTCTGTACACGACATAGAAGCATCTATTATCAAACTATCTTTTTGGACTTTGTAATTGGTGCCACATTGATTAATGTCTAGTGGCAAACCCATGGATTCGGATGTAATATTAAGCGTATAATACTTGGTGGGATTTATAGGCTCTTTATTTTCTAACAAAAGACTACTCACTACCCAATTGCCAACAATGTCTTTGGCATTGAGAACGGTTGTTGATTCTTTTTTTTCACCCTCTTTGTTATGGTTGTTGGCTGGTCGATTACAAGCCATTGTTCCCATAATAATTATAGAAAAAAACAAAGAAAAGTAAGATGCGTTTTTCATAGTTGTGCATTCGTTTTAAAGTAAGATGATGGGTTTCCATTTTGACTGCCCAAAATAAGCATTTGTGAGGCACTATTGAAATGGTATAGGACAAAACGTATAAAAAAAAGGTTGCACTCTGTGAGTACAACCTTCTAAATAATTTTTAGATAAAGTCGTTTACCTTTATAACTTACATGATTAGCATGGCATCGCCATAACTAAAGAATCTGTATTCTTCCTTGATGGCTTGTTGGTAAGCTTCCATCATTAAATCATAACCACCAAAAGCACAAACCATAATAGCCAAACTAGATTTGGGCAGGTGGAAGTTGGTAACCATAGCATTGGCAATACTAAATTGGTAAGGCGGAAAAATAAATTTGTTGGTCCAACCTTCGGCTGGTTTTAGCATTTCATTGGCTGATACAGCCGACTCAATAGAGCGCATAGATGTAGTACCAATGGCACAGCGTTTTTTGCCAGCTTTGATCGTAGCATTCACCAAGTCGCAAGTTGGTTGATCGATTTTGAAGTATTCGGCATCCATTTTATGCTTGGATAAATCTTCTACTTCAATATTTCGGAAGGTGCCTAAGCCAACGTGCAAGGTCAAAGTAGCAAAATTTACCCCTTTGATTTCTAAACGCTTCATTACCTCTGGGCTCATGTGCAAACCTGCTGTTGGAGCAGCAACAGCACCCACCTCTGAGGCATAAATGGTCTGATAACGCTCTTTGTCCAGTTCTTCGGCTGGGCGGTTGATGTACTTGGGTAGTGGTGTATGTCCCAATTTGTCCAAGTGCGTCTTGAATTCAGCATCGGTACCATCGTACAAGAAACGAATCGTACGACCTCTGGAAGTTGTGTTATCAACTACTTCGGCGACCAAGATTTCTGCACCGTTTTCATCATTGAAATACAACTTATTACCTACACGAATTTTGCGAGCAGGATCCACTAGAACATCCCATAGCTTCATGTCGCTGTTTAGTTCACGAAGCAAGAACACTTCGATTCTAGCACCTGTTTTTTCTTTTTGGCCATAGAGGCGTGCTGGAAAAACTTTGGTATTGTTGAGTATGAAGCAATCTCCATCATCAAAAAAGTTGAGAATATCTCTAAAAATATGATGCGATATAGTTCCTTCTTCACGATTCACGACCATCAAACGAGATTCATCTCTGCGTTCGGTCGGATATTCTGCAATTAACTTATCTGGTAGGTCGAAATTAAACTGTGATAATTTCATTTTTGAATAGTCTATGGTAGTGTAATTTTAGAATTATGATGCGTATGTGATACAATTGAATTATCAACATACAAATAGAAATGTCTTGACAATGGTGGCAAAGATAAAAATTCTTTGGATTAATAATAGTACCTTTGACCCTTATTATTAACAGAAGTATTCTAAGAAGGTTGTTGTAGAATGGATTAAGTAGACGTACTGCTACAATTTTAAACAACTTCCACTTTAGGTATGATTTTTTGTTTGGACTAATTGAATTAAACCATGCTTCTATCTATTGATTTGTTAAAATACCAAGATCGGTTGCGTTTGGGTTCAGAAAGGGGAGTAGCACAAATTTATTGTCTTTGTAGAAAAAAACAATTGGTATTAACGCCAGAGGAAATTGTACGGCAATTGGTATTGCATTATTTGGTAGAGGAAAAGCACTATCCTATCAATAGGATTCGTGTAGAAATGGGCTTGATTGTAAACACAATGAGTAAGCGTTGTGATATTTTAGTTTTTAATCAACAATTGGCGCCTGTATTATTGGTAGAATGTAAAGCGGCCAATGTAAAAATTACTCAAAGCACCTTTGAGCAAATAGCACGCTATAATACCACTCTAAAAGTGCCTTATTTGTTAGTAACCAATGGTCCCAACAATTACTGTTCTTTGATAGATCAAGCGTGCAAATCATTTTCTTTCTTAGATACTATTCCTGATTATGAGGTGTTATTGCAAACAGAGGGAACTGCGATTTACAGATCTTACTAAGATTTAGAACTATTGAACACCATTGATGACAAAACAATCAATTTTTTGTCATCATTTTAAGTATTTGGGGCTAAAAAATGTAAGAAATAGCATTTTGTAATAAATAAAAAAAAATATCAACCTAAGCAGTGCCATTAAATTAACTTTTTAGTTAACTTCGGGGTTTAATTTTAGTAATAGTAATTTTCACCTAAACACAATTGACTGTGTTTTAAAAAAATTCATACCAATAAAAATGAACAATAGATTCAAAGCGTTAGAGCTGTTATCCAATCGTAAAAGTGTCCAAACAACTCCTTTATCAGTTAATGTATCGGAGCGATTTGCTTGTAATGTTTTTAATAAAGCTGCTATGAAGCAGTACTTGGCTCCCAAGTCCTACAAGCAGTTTGAACGCCTAATGCAAGAAGGCAAAAATTTAGACAGAGACTTAGCAGACCACATTGCAGAGTCTATGAAAAAATGGGCATTGAGCAAAGGCGTGACGCATTATGCACACTGGTTTCAACCACTGACAGGGCGTACAGCAGAAAAACACGATTCTTTTTTTACATTGAGTCATGAAGGAGAAGCAATTGAAGCGTTTACGGGCAATGAGTTGGTACAACAAGAACCAGATGGATCTAGTTTTCCGGGAGGAGGTTTAAGAAGTACTTTTGAAGCAAGAGGATACACGGCTTGGGATCCTACCTCCCCTGCATTCATTTTTGACATTAATCAACAAAAAACACTATACATCCCTACAATCTTTGTAACGTATGGTGGACAGGCATTGGATTACAAATTGCCATTGCTCAAGTCGCAGGCGTACTTGGAGAGTGCTGCTCTTGATGTTTGCCATTTGTTTGATAATGCGGCAAAGAAAATTTTTGTAACCTTGGGCTGGGAGCAAGAGTACTTTTTGTTGGACGAAGCCTTGTACAATGCTCGTCCTGATTTAGTAATGACAGGACGCACGTTATTGGGACGCTTGTCGCCCAAAGGCCAGCAACTGGATGACCACTATTTTGGAAGCATCCCTGAGCGTGTTTATGCTTTTATGACCGATTTGGAGCAAGAGTGTTACCAATTGGGGATTCCATTGCGTACACGCCACAATGAAGTAGCACCGGGGCAGTATGAGTTTGCACCTATTTATGAAGATGTAAACAAAGCCGTTGATCACAATCAATTGTTGATGGATGTGATGGAGCGTGTTGCTATTCGACACAAATTGCGTGTATTGCTGCATGAAAAGCCTTATGCTGGTGTGAATGGTTCTGGTAAGCACAATAACTGGTCAATGTCTACCGATACAGGCAAGAACCTATTGTCACCGGGTAAAGAACCGGGTAAAAACTTACAATTTTTGGCCTTTTTTGTAACAACTATTCAGGCAGTTAACAAATATGCAGATATTTTGCGTGCTAGTGTAACCTCGGCTTCTAACGATCACCGTTTGGGCGCAAATGAGGCACCTCCTGCTATTATTTCTGTCTTTATTGGAGAAGCCTTGACCCGCGTACTCAATCAAATTGAAAAAGGAGAAGCGTCAGAAGAAGGCGTATCTGCTGTATTGAACTTGTTGGATCAAATTCCAGATTTGGAGTTGGATAATACCGATAGAAACAGAACGTCACCTTTTGCCTTTACAGGAAACAAGTTTGAAATTAGAATGGCTGGCTCTTCGGTCAACTGTGCGGCACCTATGACTACCATGAACATGATTGTAGGAAAGCAATTGCGTGAGTTTTATCAAGACGTACAAATGCAGCAAGAGTTTAATGGAGCATCCAGAGACAGTGCTATCCTAACGGTTATCAAAAACTATATCCAAGAATCTAAAGATGTTCGTTTTGAAGGCGATGGTTATAGCGATGAGTGGAGAGATGAAGCGATGCGTAGAGGGTTGGGCAACCACGGCGATACGCCTAGAGCATTGGATGTATACAGCAAGAAAGAAACCGTTGCTTTGTTTGAAGAAGCTGGCATCTTGTCGGAAACGGAGTTAGAAGCACACTATGAGGTACAATTAGAGGCTTATTTGTTGAAACTACAAATAGAATCCCGTACAGTAGCCGAAATGTGTGTTAATCAAATATTACCTGCTGCTGTTGCTTATCAGAATGTTTTGCTAAAGAATATTCGTGGCCTCAAAGAAATTGGATTAGATGAAAGTGCTTATGAAGCACAGGTAGCTTTAGTAAAAGAAATTTCTGAGCATATTAATACACTAAAAGAAAAATCAAAAGTAATGCGTGATGAGCGTGCTGCTGCCAAGGATTTATCGGCACGTGACAAGGCTTATGCTTATTGTGATAAAATTAAACCAATTATGGAAGAGTTGCGTAATGCAGCCGACGAATTGGAGCCGTTAGTTAGTGATGAGTTGTGGCCTTTGGTAAAATACAGAGAAATGTTATTTTTGAAATAAAACATTCTTTATGTCTGTATCCACAATATTAAACAATTGGTTAAAAGGGGCAATGGCAATCGTCATTGTCCTTTTTAGCAGTTGCTATCGCCCTAGTCCTGAGGAGACCCCTCTAATGAGCAAAGAAGAGCTAATCCCTGTATTAAAGGACATTCATTTGGCAGAAGCCTTACTAACAGAAATCATGAACAAGCAGGAGAAAGATAGCCTAGCACGGCTGTATTATGCTCAGATTTTTGAAATGCACCAAGTGGATAGCGCACGATTTGACCAAAGCATGAATGCTATTATGACCAATCCTATCGTGTTAGATTCTTTATATGATGGTGTAATAGATGCCTTGGTTCAAGAAAAAAAAGAAGCGAAGTAAGGTGTTATTCTTCCAAACAATTGGGACAAATACCAGAAACCGTAAAATGTACCTCCTGTGCCAAATAATTGGGGGGAAGTTGATAACTCGGCTGCACTTGTTGCAGGCAGGTTACTTCTTGGCATTGCGTACAGCTAAAATGTAAGTGATTGTGTTGATGGTGTTGATGGTTGCAACTATGACAACGGGCATATTTGACTACGCCATCGGTATTCACTATTCGGTGAATAAAACCCTCTTCCAACAATCTTTCCAACACTCTATAAATCGTTACACGATTACAAAGCCCATCTAATTCTACTTGAATTTCCTTGTGAGAAAGTGCTGTAGATGCCTTTTCTAAAAGATCCAGAATATGTGTCTTTGCAGTAGTTTTTCTTGTTGTTTTCATGATGAATTAGATACTATTCTGTGTTTTGTAAGCTTTATAAATGTAATATTTAGGCCGCTGATCGAGTCGCAAATGCAGCCAGTGGACACCCAAACCCGATGTGCTCAACCAAACTGTTGTTGCTTTTTTGGTAGACTGGAATATATTAACTCATCATTTGAAATTTTAATTCCATTTTTTCTAATTCTTTTGTAAATAAAGTATCTGCATTGACCTTATAACTGCCAGAATCCAATTGCAATTTGATTTTATTAGCACCATCCAAGAGCGTAACAGAGAATTGTTGTTCCCCTGCATACTTGGTACAAATTTGCTCCAACTGCTCAATGAGTCGGGCATTTAGACGCTGAATAGGCAATAAAAGGTTAATCCCTTTAATTTTTGCATTACCAATTTCCTCCAACAATTGAATTTCATTAATTCTCAATTCATATTGCGATTCATCGCGCCAACTCTTTTGGTATTTGCCCTTGATATACAGCACCATATCAGGCTCCAGCAAGTGGCGAAACTCCAAATAACTATTGCCAAACAAACCAAACTCTAGCGTGCTTCCTTCGCAATCCTCCACATTCAGAAAACCAAACAAACTCCCTTTTTGGCTCACTCTATGATTGACCGAATTGACAATAGCAGCAATAGCCACCTCTTGATCTTTAAATTCCTCCAAGCGGCTAATAGGCTTGGTAAATTTAGAAATCTCCAAGCGATAATCATCCAATGGATGCCCACTTAGATAAATCCCTGTTACCTCTTTCTCATTCTTCAATTTTTCCATCAAGCTCCAAGGCCGATATTCTTCAGGCGTTTTAGGCTCGGGCATGGTTTCGTCGGCGGCTGAAGCTCCAAAGAGCGAAAAAGCCATTTCTGCTTTTTGTTTCTGGTAAGCATTGCCATAGCGCAATATCATTTCCAAGAAGGTATACTTGCCATCAGGTTTGGTAAAATAATGCGCTCGTTCCAAGCCAAAGCCATCAAAAGCCCCTGCATAAGCCAAGCTCTCAAAACACTTTTTATTAGCAACCTTCAAATTAATACGGCGCACCATATCAAACACACTCTCATAAGGTTTGCCCGTTTCCTTTTTGGTAGACAAAATAGTTTCTACAGGGCCTTCACCCACCCCCTTAATAGCCGACAGCCCAAATCGAATTTTTCCATCTTTATTAACCGAAAAATTCATATAACTTTCATTGACATCGGGGCCCAACACCTCTACATTTTGGTGGCGGCATTCTTGCAAAAAGAAATTAACCTTACTAATATCTTTTTTGTTATGCGTAAGCACCGAAGCCATAAATTCGGCAGGGTAGTGCGCCTTGAGATAAGCCGTTTGGAACGCCACAAAAGCATAACAAGTAGAGTGCGACTTATTAAAGGCATAAGAAGCAAACGCCTCCCAATCCTTCCAAATCTTCTCAATAATAGCCACCTCGGTATGCCCATTTTCTGCACAACCATCTTTAAAAGTGGGCCACATCTGGTCAATGAGCTTTTTCTTCTTTTTACCCATTGCTTTACGCAACATATCCGCCTGCCCCTTGGAGAAACCTGCTAGTTTTTGAGACAAAAGCATAACCTGCTCTTGGTAGACCGTAATACCATAAGTCTCCTTGAGATACTCCTCCATTTCGGGCAAGTCATAAGTTACCTCCTTACGCCCGTGTTTACGTTCAATAAACTCTGGAATATAGGCCAATGGGCCAGGACGATACAAGGCGTTCATGGCAATGAGATCCGAAAACTCCGTAGGAGCGAGCTCTCGCATGTATTTTTGCATACCAGGCGACTCGTATTGGAACACCCCAATCGTATCACCACGCTGGAATAATTCATAGGTCTTTTTATCATCCAAGGGAATTTCATCAGGATCAATGTCCACCCCATGCTTGGCCTTGATAATCTTACAAGCATCCTTGATAATAGTAAGGGTCTTGAGCCCCAAGAAATCCATTTTGAGCAATCCCGCATCCTCTGCAACCGAGTTATCAAACTGCGAAACCAACAAATCAGAATCCTTGGCTACTGTAACAGGGACAAAATTGGTAATGTCATCGGGCGTAATAACCACCCCACAAGCATGAATACCCGTATTGCGGATAGAACCCTCTAACTTGTGAGCATTTCTAATCATGGTCCCAATTTCGGTTTCCGTCTTGGCCAGTTCCCGAAACTGATAAGCTTTTTCTAATTCTTCAGAATTCAGCTTGCCCTTTAGTTTGGGGTTTACATCTTCTTTGTCTAGTACTTTTTTGAGGGTAGCAGAGAGATCATCTGGAAACTGTTTTTTGACAATATCCACTTCCTTGCGCTCTATATTCATTACGCGCCCTACATCCTGCAAGGAAGTTTTGGCAGCCATAGAACCATAGGTGATAATTTGTGCTACTTGATTGCGACCATATTTCTCAATCACATAATCCATCACCTTAGAACGCCCCACATCATCAAAATCAATATCAATATCGGGCATAGAAACACGCTCTGGATTCAAAAAACGCTCAAACAGCAAATCGTATTTAATCGGGTCTATATTGGTAATACCCAAACAATAAGCAACGGCCGAGCCGGCAGCCGAACCACGCCCCGGCCCTACAGAAACCCCCATTCTACGTGCCTCTGTAGTAAAATCTTGTACAATCAAGAAATACCCTGGATAACCCGAATTCCGAATAACACTCAATTCAAAATCCAAACGCTCCGTAATAGCAGGCGTTAAGTGCTGGTAACGTCTTTTGGCCCCCTCATAAGTAAGGTGACGCAAGTATTCATCTTGTGTTTTGAATTGTGGCGGCAGCGGGAAGGCCGGCAATAGAATATCCCGTGCAAGGGTTAGTTTTTCGACCTTATCATAAATTTCTATCGTATTGGCAATAGATTCGGGCACATCTGTAAAGATGGCATTCATCTCCGCCTGAGATTTAAAATAAAAATCAGAACTCGAAAACTTAAAACGATTGGTATCGGCTACCAACGAACCTGTATTGATACACAACAACATATCGTGGGCTACCCAGTCATCTTCTTCTACATAGTGGGCATCATTGGTCGCAATAACCTTAACGTTGTATTTTTTGGCAAAACCCAGCAAAACCTGATTCACATCTTCTTGGCTCACCCCACTCAAGGCACGCTTGCCATTTTTCATGATGTCCAAATTTTCCAAGCCTCTATGCCGTTGGATTTCTATATAATAATCCTCCCCAAAAATATTGAGCCACCATTTGAGCAATTCCTCCGCCTTCTCTATATCACCCTCAATAATTGCCTGTGGAATTTCGGCCCCCACACAACAACTGGTTACAATCAAACCCTCGTGATACTTTACAATTAGGTCTTTATCAATACGAGGATACTTACTGTACAAACCCTCCATAAATCCCAGCGAACACAGCTTGCACAAATTCTGATAACCCACTTGGTTTTTGGCAAGCATGAGCTGGTGATAACGGCGGTCACGTTCCCCTTTGCTTTTGGAGAACGACTGTTTGCGCCGATCCTCTACCAAGTAGAATTCACACCCCACAATGGGTTTGATGCCGTGCTTTTCGGCGGCAGATACAAATTTGAAGGCCCCAAACATATTTCCGTGGTCGGTTAGGGCTACAGCCTTCATGTTGTCATCGGCTGCTTTTTGCATCATGACATCAATATTGGAAGCGCCATCTAACAGCGAAAATTGAGTATGGGAGTGAAGGTGAACAAATTCTGGCATGTTGTTGTCTATGGTTGAAATGGTTTTTAGAACGGTAAGAAAACTTATAAGGGTATTGAGGAGGTGGCAAGAGGTTAATATGCTGTATTAGAATGGATAATCAGAGCCTCTTTATGAATAAGCTTTCATTGTTTGGTATTCCAACTTCTAAGATACGGTTTTTTTGTTTAAATTGCTATGCCTGCTCTAAGCTTTTGCAATAATTTGTTTCTAAATTAGAACTTCCTTGACTCAAAAAGAAAATACAATTAGAAGGGATGTTTAAGCAGTGCGAGCAGGAAAATTACACCAATAACAAAGTATATGAATCAACTTAAATTTTGGCTTGGTAAAATAACAGGAGCTTTTTTGGGAGGAATGATTGGGGGAGTAGTAGGGGCGATTATTGGACTAGTTGTTGGAACCCTATTGGATAAAATTCACCAAGATGGAGGCCAATTGTGGCTCAATAGAAGTGCCCCAGATTCTATTGCAGATACCGATCCCAATGATTTTATTATTGGGGCAATCCTTTTGGCAGGGGTCGTAGTCAAATCTGATGGAGATGTCGATGATTTGGAGCTGAGTTATGTGCGTGCTTTCTTGGTAGAGCAGTTTGGTATTGCCCAAATGGATACCTATTGGAAAATACTAGAAGAATCCATTGATAAGGAATTTGATTTGAAAACTACTACCCGAGAAATCCGAAAAACAACCAGCTATGAAACTCGATTACAACTGGTTTATTTTTTATTTGGAATAGCCAATGCTGATTATAAAATCGACGAATCCGAAATTGCAACCATCAAGGTCATCAGCTTGCACCTAGGCGTAGACAAGAATGAATACGAATCTATAAAAGCAATGTTTTACAAAGAAATGAATGCTTATTATACGATTTTAGAAATACTACCGTCCTCTAGTGATACAGCCGTAAAAGCTGCTTACAGAGCTATGGCCAAGAAATATCACCCCGACAAACTAGAACATCTTGGCGAGGGGGTAAAAAAAGCTGCACAAGATAAGTTCATGAAAGTACAGCAAGCCTACGAAAATATCAAAAACGAACGAGGATTTTAATTTTAAAACTACTTAATACACAGATGTTTTGTAATTATCACTTAAAAATGGTAATATTGATGTATCTACATTAAATTCAGGTGTAGATAATAAACCAAAAGCACCCAAAAGGGTTACATAAAGGTATAATTCCAACAATACAAGCACGTATGAAAAAATCAAGAAGAAATTTTTTGGGCAAATTGGGGCTAGGATTGGCAACAGGTCTAGGAATAGGGTACAAAGGAATGGCTAAAAATTCTGATCAAACTGTAAATAAAATGAAACAACAACATCCTGTAATACAAACACAAGCCTTGGGGTTTCAATGGCAAACAGCAGACCCCTTTTTATTTTGTGTGCATCACGATGATAAATTCCCAAAAGGAACGGCCAACATGGGACCAGCTCCTGAATTGTTGCGTGGTCGCAACATAGGCCAAGATTTTTTGATAAAAGATGGTTGGCGCATGTACCACGGAGAAACTGTACCGGGGTTTCCAGGGCATCCACACCGAGGATTTGAGACGGTTACAGTAGTACGCAAGGGCTGGGTAGATCATGCCGATTCTTTGGGTGGTTCGGGTCGCTATGGCAATGGCGATGTGCAGTGGATGACGGCAGGAAAAGGCATACAGCATTCCGAAATGTTTCCCTTGCTCAATCAAGAAGAAGACAATCCGATGGAGTTGTTTCAGATTTGGCTCAACCTGCCTAGCAAGGACAAAATGGTAGAGGCGCATTACAAAATGCTTTGGGAGACAGAAGTACCCAATCCTACTTTTAAGGATGCAGCAGGCAATGATACCTTGGTAGAAGTGATTGCTGGGCAGTTGGGTGAGCACAAAGCACCTGCTCCGCCTCCCAATTCGTGGGCGGCCAACCCTAATAATGAAGTAGCTATTTGGAATATGCGTATGGCTCCCAATGCCAACTGGACGGTACCAGCCAGCCAAAAAGGCATCAATCGAACCTTGTATTTTTATGAAGGAGAGGGCTTGCAAATAAATGGCAAAACCATTGCGGCTTATCATGCTGTGGTAGTGCATCCCGACCAAGCACTAGAGCTGCAGGCAGGAGCCACAGGAGCCAATATATTGATGCTTCAGGGACGACCCATTCAGGAGCCTGTGGTACAACATGGCCCCTTTGTCATGAATACCCGCCAAGAAATTCAACAAGCATTTGCAGAGTTTCAGCAAACCCGTTTTGGGGGCTGGCCTTGGTCTAGGTACGATCAAGTACACGACCCCAAATTGGGGCGTTTTGCCAAATATGGTGATGGGTAGTGGTGTATTGTATACACCATTCTATTAGATATTATTTAAAATTCAATTCTTTATGAATAATTCTTTTAAGAAAAAGAAATTAACGTTCTTTGCAGCTACACCAAACTAGATTAAAAAAATGTTTTTGCTTTTGGCATTGCATTTGAATAAGATAGAAAGAAGCAATTACTCTTATCATTGCTGAGGCCAACTATTTTGACCTTCCAACCAAATATCTATTCACATCAAACAGACGTTTGTACGTAACAATTATTTTGTATGAAAATTATCACGCGCATTGTTAACCTTTGTATGATCATCCTCTTTGTGGCAGGTGCAGTACATGCGCAGCAGCCCAAACACGCTTTTGTTGAAAAATCTGACCCCGATGCAGTCAAGATTCTAAAAAAAATCCAGAGTGTTTACAGTGCTTATGATGGTATCTCTTTGGATTATACCTTAGAAATGGAGTATGGAGAGGACAAGGAGGTGCAGAAAGGGAGTATTCTACAACAAGGAAAAAAATACTACATCAATAATAATGGTAATCTAATTATCAATGATGGAAATACCGTTTGGATGTACATCAAAAAACAGAATGAAGTACAAATCAACGACTATATCGAAGAGGATGATGAATTTACACCTACCAAGATTTTTAGTTTGGGTGAGAATAATGACTTTGTGTATGTCATTACCAATGATGATAGCCAAGGCTACCATATTGAATTCAAACCTCGTAGTTCAGATTCAGAAATCAAAAAAGTGCGTCTATTGGTAGATCGTTCTCAAAAATACATCAAATCTGTAAAAGTATTTTCTGAAGATGGGAGCCGTATGACTTTCTTAATCAAAGACATAAAGAATACCAAGCCTTCAAGTAGCAGCTTTATCTTCAACAAAGCCAAATATCCAGGGGTGGTCGAAATTGATTTGCGAGACTAGGAGTTAACTAAATATTACTATTAGAACAGGTCACATTGCTACGGCAGTGTGGCCTGTTTTTTTGTTTTATTCTAAGAATAAACCTTCAACCACTTTCAATAAAACTTTGTACCTTGACAGGTAAATCAATCATCCAATTATAACCAAAACCAAAAAAATGGAAATAGCAACCGCCGATTTGTGGGACGAACACCACGAAGTACTCACCTTGCTCAATTTGGACTTAAAACAGTATGGCAAAAAAACAGCTTTTGCTGGAACAATTGTCACCCTAAAGTTATACGAAGACAACACTTATGTACGCAAAACCCTGAGCGAGTCAGGTACAGGCAAAGTATTGGTGATAGATGGTGGCGGCTCCAAACGTTGTGCCTTGATTGGAGACAATATTGCCAAACTAGCCCAAGACAATGGCTGGGAGGGCGTTATTGTATATGGCTGCATTCGAGATTCAAAGGTGATTAATGAAATGGAGGTTGGTATAAAAGCCTTAGGAACCTGTCCTGTCAAAAGCATAAAAAGAGCGGTAGGGCTGCGTGGAGAGACATTACTAATAGAAGGAAGCAAAATTGAAGAAGGTGCTTACCTCTATGCTGATGAAGATGGGGTCTTGATAGCTCCCCAAAAACTAGGGTGAAATTATGAACCAAATAACTCAAATAGATAGCTACACCAAAACCCAATTTTCGTGCAAGATGCGAAATAATGTGGTGGCCCAACACGATGTTTACACCTTGGGCAAGGGCAATAAAGTGGTGGTCATTATTCAGGAATTGCCAGGGATAGGGCAGGAGACATTGGCGTTGGCCGATCGTTTTGTGGCGCAGGGCTACACCGTAGTATTGCCCCATTTGTTTGGCCCAATCGGGAAACTAGCCACTGCTGGCAATTTTGTGCGTGTATTGTGTATGAGGCGTGAATTTAAGCTGTTTGCTAAGAACGAGTCTAGTCCAGTAGTGGACTTTTTATCGGGATTGTGCAGTCATCTCAAGGCCAAGCATCAAGTAAAGGGAGTGGCTGTGATTGGTATGTGCCTGACGGGGAATTTTGCTATCTCGCTCATGGCCAATGAGGATGTTTTGGCAGGTTTTGCGAGTCAGCCCTCCATGCCCTTTATGAGCCAAGAGGCACTACAGATGAGTGCTGGTGAGGTGGTTGCTATTAAGAATAATATTGATAAGGTCGGAGCCATACACTGTGGCAGTTTTGAGCAAGATGTATTTTGTACCCACAAAAAAATAGAATTCTTAGACAAAACCTTTAATGAAGGGGGCAAAGAACGTATCATCTTTCATCAAATGCCGGGCAAAGGACATGCTATACTCACCTTGGATTTTGTAGATGAAGTAGGGCACCCTACTCGAAAAACCTTGGATGATATATTCCAGTATTTTGATACACAATTGGAGGGATAAGCAAAGTTGAAAATAGACTTTGCTCCTAAATAGTGTTTTAATAGAAGAATAAAATGATTACTCCTATCATAAAAGAAGGCAAAGACTTAACCCCAGCAGAATTGAAAGAATTAAATGCGATATGTCGAAATATCAACAGTTTTTTTCCAGAGAATCATGTAGAAGTAAACCACATAGAAAAGACCAACCCCATCTTTTATTTATTTAAGGTAAAAGGCAGAATCATGGCCTTTAGTGCTTATTCCTATTTCAAGGCAAAAACACCTTTTTCTGATAAAGAAATTCCTATTATTTATGGCAATCTTTTGTTCAAGGCCTTGGATGCAGATGAGCAAGTTAAAGATTATGCCAAATGGAGTAATAACCACTTTCTAAAAACGCATGTTGGATCCTTGTGGTATTTCAAAGAATTCTTATTGTGTTTTTTGACCAATAACCCCAAACTAGCAGAACGATCATCCACTCTTTTTTATCAGACACATCCTTTACAACAAGATAATGTAACAAACGAAATTAGCTCATTCTGTTCAGATTTTGTGGCTAATTACTTGAAGATAACTTCCAAAATGGAAGGAGGAGTAGTGCTCAAAAATCCCAAGCCTTACAAAATGGATATTAGCAATAAATGGGAAAAATTATACGAAGCTAGTCAAAAGGAAAGCAATGATTTTTTTATCAATAATGGAATTATTATCAAAGAAAATAACAACTACTTTCTAACAGGCCACCTAACTTTGTTTGTAGGCCACAACAGCTTATCTGGTTTGTTGAAAAATATATGGAGGCTGTTCAAGGAAAAGAAGAACCCTTATAAAGTGTAAAATTTTATTAAAATAAAATTAATATAAAAACACAATGATTGCTCCCATCATCAAAGAAGGCAAAGACTTAACCCCAGCAGAATTGAAAGAATTAAATGCGATATGTCGAAATATCAACAGTTTTTTTCCAGAGAATCATGTAGAAGTAAACCACATAGAAAAGACCAACCCCATCTTTTATTTATTTAAGGTAGAAGAAAAGATTGTTGCTTTTCATGTTTTCTCTCTTTTTAAGGCAAAAACACCTTTTTCTAGTAAAGAAATTCCCGTTATTTATATCAATCTTTCGTTCAAGACTTTGGATGCAGATGCCCATATTAAAAATTATGCTAAGTGGAGCAATAACCACTTTTTGAAAGCGCATATTGGACGTTTTTGGTATTTTAAAGAATTTCTATTGTGTTTTTTGACCAACAACCCCAAACTAGCAGAACGATCATCAACCGTGTTTTATCAAGCACACCCTTTGTATTCCAACCAAGCAACGGACGAAATCAGTTCTTTCTGTTCAGATTTTGTGGCTAATTACTTGAAAGTAGATGCCAAAATGGAAGGAGGAATTGTGCTCAAAAATCCCAAGCCTTACAAAATGGATATTAGCAATAAATGGGAAAAATTATACGAAGCTAGTCAAAAGGAAAGCAATGATTTTTTTATCAATAATGGAATTATTATCAAAGAAAATAACAACTACTTTCTAACAGGTAATCAAACTCTATTTATGGGGTATAGTAGTTTGTCTGGTCTATTAAAAAATGTATGGAAGCTCTTGAAAGAGCGGAGAAATCCTTACAAATTAGGAAAATAGCAAATTATGAAAAAATACTCTTAGCACTCCTCCTCCCAGTAGTTTTGCACGCTCAAAACAATCCTTTAGCCAATGGGGGACTGTTGATAGTGCCTAGCTTGTCGGGGAGGTAGATGTCATTGTCATCTATAAAAAAGGAAGGAGTGCTTGTTTTTACCAATTCATATAACCTAAGATTAGCATCTTTGTAATGTTTATCTTTAGCATTACAAAAGTTAGCTAACTGTATTGTAATCAATTAATTAAACGACCAAAATAATGTACAAAAATAAAATTTGCTTGCTTGCAGTACTTTGCTGCATATTGATGGGATGTACCAATACGATTCAAGAAGAGGCAATAGACCAAGAAAAAGAACCGCTAGGGAAGAACAATATTGCTTATAAATGGGGACAAATGGCATTGGTGGCAACAGCCAATGATACTGAGCGATTTCGACCTAGACCAACCATTACCTCTCGATATTTAGGGTTGATTTTTGTAGCTATGTTTGATGCTTGGTCACGTTATGACAAAAAAGCTATTCCTGTTTATTTGGGCGAGGTAGCAAGAAGACCCACAACCGAGCATGGTCTCAAAAACAAGGAAATTGCCATTAGCTATGCTGCTTTTAGAGCAATGAGTGCATATTATTACACCGATAAACAGCTTTTTGAGGAATTGATGTTGGAGCTGGGGCTAAATCCCAACAATAAATCACTCGACCCCAACACCCCAGAGGGCATTGGCAATTTGGCTGCTCAAGCAACCATTGAGGCACGCAAGGGCGATGGCGCCAATCAGTATGGCGAGGAAGAGGCCAATAATAAGATGTCTTACTTTGATTATACAGGCTACAGGCCCATCAATACACCCGATGAGAATATAGACCCCAATCGTTGGCAGCCCAAGTACTTTTCGGACGGAAAAGGGGGACAGTTTGCACCTGCTTGCTTGACACCCTTTTGGCACAAAGTAAAGCCTGTTGCCTTGGCTTCTAGTGACCAATTTAGGCCCGGCCCACCACCTATGATTGGCTCCAAACAATTGGAAGAAGAGGTACAAGAAGTATTGGAAATGCAGTACAACTTAACCGATTATCAAAAAGCACTGGTAGAATTTATGCGTGATGGCCCACAATCGGTACAGCAAGCAGGGCATTGGCTCAAATTTGCACAAGATGTTTCCAGAAGAGATCAACACAGCCTAGACCAAGATGTCAAAATGTATTTTTACAATCAAGTGGTGGCGATGGATGCCTTCATTGCCTCCTGGGATTCCAAAATGTTTTATGATTATGCCCGACCTTATGCCTTGGTGCATAAGTATTATCACAATAAGAAAATCAAAGCTTGGGGTGGCCCTGGCAAGGGTATGATTGAAATGCAGGGCAATCAATGGCGGCCCTATTCGCCCGAAACGTTTTTGTGTCCGCCTTTTCCGAGTTATGTTTCGGGGCATAGCACTATTAGCGGTGCTTGTGCCGAAGCCCTCAAAATGTGGACAGGCAGTGATATTTTTGGCTCTAGCGCTGTGTTGGTGGCCGGTGCCATGACCGAACCCAATCACTTGGGCGATACCATAGTGCTAGAGTTTCCAACCTTTACCGCAACAGCCGAAATGGCGGGCATATCAAGAGTGCTTGGCGGCTATCACATCCAAGCAGATAATGTCGCTGGTTTGGAATTGGGCAGAAATGTTGCCAAAGAGGTGTGGAAGTTTTATCAGGAGCATGTTGGGGAAGGAAGGGAGTAGGGGAACTGGTTCTTGAACTTTTAGGGCTTTTATTCGGAAGAAATGCTTTCTTTCCTCTATTATAACGTCCTTTCAGGACTCTTTGCTAAGAGCCCTGAAAGGTAGGGCTGTTGAGTTCTAAATATGAACACTCTGAAATGTAAATCCCGAAGGGATGGTATTATTCTAGTAATAATGCCTATAAAGCACAATTGAACCCTGAAAGGGTGCCATTATTA
>CAYULH010000084.1:0-103 GCA_964445645.1 uncultured Aureispira sp.
GGGGTTTTTCTAGCAGCATTCAAATTAGCTTTTTTCAGAACTTAACAGCCCTGCCTAAAAGGACGTTATAAGACAAATAAGGAAGCATTCCCCCGAAGAACTA
>CAYULH010000084.1:203-23248 GCA_964445645.1 uncultured Aureispira sp.
ATCACACAAAGCGTCCTGAAAGGACGTTATAAGACAAATAAGGAAGCATTCCCCCGAAGAACCAATCACACAAAGCGTCCTGAAAGGACGTTATAAGACAAATAAGGAAGCATTCCCCCCGAAGAACCAATCACACAAAGAGTCCTGAAAGGACGTTATAATAGAGGAAAGGAAGCATTCCTTCCGACTCACAAAGTAAAAAGAATCGTTTTTTAGCACAAGAACTTTTTAGAGACTACTTAAAAATAGTAAATTCGTGCTTTGAAATTATTAAACATGTCCTACGTGGATATTTTTGAATGAAATAATGGCATTGAGAAGCTTTCTATGAAGGCAGCACATTATTCTATCTAATCAATAAAAAATAACGACTTATCTTTATGAAAAGTATTAATTTGCTAATTGCAATTTTTGTAGTAATGGGATTGTTTGCCTGTGAATCTAATTCTGACAGTACAGGCAATACAGACGCAGTAAGTGATAGTGCAACCATTAATCTTTCTTATGCTTATGGCTCCAAAATGGCAGAGGCTGTAGCTCGTTTTGGCTTAACAGAAGAAGAAAGAAATCCAGAGAAATTTGCCGAAGGTTTTATGAAAGGTTTGGAAGGCGACTCTTTGGAAAATGCAGAATCACAAGCTGTACTGCAAGTGCGTCTGGGCCCCAATGGAGGTGAATCTGTAGATACAGAAGCTGCCCACAAAATAGCCTATAATATGGGACTAAGTGCGGTAGGCCCACTAGCTCAAGAAGTAGAAATACCGACTTCTGATTTTGACCAAGCTGCTTTTGCTGATGGTTTTAGAGATGTGCTCAAAGGCACTCCTTTGAGATTGGCACCCAATGTTAGAGACAGTATCTTTCAAACTTATATTGAGCCAAAAGGACAAGAATATCAGGCCAAAATGCAAGCCAAGGCAGAGGCCGAGTCAAAAGTAAACATTGTTGCTGGAGAAACATTCTTGGCCGAAAACAAGAACAACGAGGGCGTTATTACTACCGAAAGTGGTTTGCAATACAAAATCATCAAAGAAGGAACAGGCAAACAGCCTAAGTTGACCGATCAAGTATTGACACATTATCATGGTACTTTGTTAGATGGAACAGTATTTGACAGTTCTGTAGATCGTGGACAGCCTGCTACTTTTGGAGTTAACCAAGTAATTAAAGGTTGGCAAGAAGGTATTCCATTGATGAAAGAAGGCGCAAAATACCGCTTTTATATTCCGCAAAACTTAGCTTATGGCACACGTGGTAGTGGAAAAATACCCGGAGGCTCTCTGTTGATTTTTGATGTAGAATTAATAGAAGTGAATCCTACCAAATAAGGAGCAACCTCACTAATAAATATTGAATGGAGTTCTTACAGGGGTAAGAATTCCATTTTTTGTATTAATTTTTTTAATTGTAAGAATGTTGAAAATAAATAAAATAGGAATTCTATTACTAATAGGATGGCTAACCATGGGATTAATGGCTTGCAGCAGCAGCCAAAAAATTGCAACCAAAAACGGCAAAAAAATGACGGCCATTCAAGCCTTTAGCTATGCTTATGGTGCCAAAATGGGAGAGGCCATCACCCGCTTTAGCTTATCCAAAGACGAAACCAACCCCGAGCAATTTGCCAAGGGATTTATGCAGGGCTTAGAAGGCGATTCGCTCGATAATGTCAAGGCTCAAGCAGCACTAGAAAAACGCATGAACCCCACCGCTGCACCTTCCGAAACCACCGAAGAAGCCCACCAAGTGGCTTACTTTATGGGGCTAAGTGCCATCAATACACTAGCACAAGTGGTCGAAATGCCCAAAAGCGATTTTGATGAAAAAAACTTTGCAGCAGGGTTTGAAGATGCCAGTACAGAACAAGAATTGCGCCTAGAAAAAAGCTATATAGACAGTGTTTTTCAGGCTTACATTGAGCCCAAAGCGGATGTCTATCGGGCCAAATTGGAAGAAAAAGCCCAATTGGAAGCACAAGCCGCCATTGCTGCTGGACAGGCATTCTTAGCAGAAAATAAGAAAAAAGAAGGCGTAATAACTACCGAAAGTGGTTTGCAATACGAAATTATCAAGGAAGGAACAGGCCCACAACCCACGCTTGAGGATCGGGTAGAAACGCATTATCATGGTACGTTGATAGATGGAACCGTCTTTGATAGCTCGGTCGATCGTGGCGAGCCGGCTACTTTTGGGGTCAATCAAGTGATTATGGGTTGGCAAGAAGGCATTCCACTCATGAAAGAAGGCGCAAAATATCGTTTGTACATTCCACAAGAATTGGCCTATGGTATGAATTCACCTTCGCCTGCTATTCCTGCTGGCTCTGTGTTGATTTTTGAAGTAGAATTGCTCAAAGTGAATCCTGAGTAGATATACGCATACCTTTAAGAAAACCCTAACAACAGATACATGGCATTGTTTTCGTTTGTTGTGGGCTGAATGTGTATTTTAGTGCTTTGCAACCGCACTATCTAGGCATATTCTATTATTAATCCGCCAATAGTTTATAAAAATCGTATTATGATTACAACCTTAAAAATAAGTACTTACATCTTATTATTTGCCCTGACCTTGGGGCTCATTTCCAACAGTCAGGCACAAGAAGCACCAGCCGCCAAAGAAGCCAATACGGCCACAGACCCCAAAGAGGCAAAAGCCCAACGAAGCTATGCCTATGGTGCCATTATGGCCAAAAACTTGGCTCGTACACCACTTACAGCCGAAGAAAAAAACATAGACCAATTCCTCAAGGGACTCCAAAAAGGATTGGAAGGAGATGCTGAAGCCTTGGCTACCGCTCAAGCCAATTTGCAGAAGCGTTTTGGTGCTGGTGGCACGGGCAGTGCTGGTACAGATGTAATGTATGATTTGGGCGTAAGTGCATTGGGTGCCATTGCTGTAGAAATAGAGATTCCCAAAGACGTATTTGATTATGACGAAATCAAAAAAGGCTATGAGGATGCCACCGCAGGCAAGGAGAGCAAAATGACCGACAAGGAAATGGAAGATATGCTCAACAATTTCTTTAAGCCTTATAGCGAGGCTTACCAAAAGAAAATGGAAGAAAAAGAATTGGCTGCTGCCCAAAAAGCCATTTCAGAAGGAAAAGCATTCTTAGAAAAAAATGGCAAAAGAGACGGGGTTATTACCTTGCCCAGTGGTTTGCAGTATGAGGTAATTGTAGAAGGCAAGGGGCCCAAACCAACCACTGCCGATAAAGTACAAACCCACTACCACGGCACTTTGATTGACGGTACTGTATTCGACAGTTCGGTAGATCGTGGACAGCCTGCTACTTTTGGGGTCAACCAAGTAATTAGAGGTTGGCAAGAAGGTATTCCGTTGATGAGCGTGGGCAGCAAATACAAATTTTACATTCCACAAGAATTGGCCTATGGACTCAAAGCACCTTCTCCAAAAATCCCTGGTGGCTCTACCTTGATTTTTGAAGTAGAATTGCTAGACATCAACCCTGGCGAAAAAGAATTGATGCGTACCATCCAAGCAGGGCAAGATTTCTTGACCGAAAATGCCAAAAAACCAGGGGTAGTGATCTTACCTAGTGGCTTGCAATACATTAAGATTGTAGAAGGAGAGGGACCCAACCCAACCAAAGCCGATCGTGTAAAAGTACATTATCACGGCACGCTGATTGACGGAACTGTATTTGACAGTTCTGTAGATCGTGGACAACCAGCTACTTTTGGGGTGATGCAAGTTATTCAAGGTTGGCAAGAAGGTATTCCATTGATGAAAGTAGGAAGCAAATACCGCTTCTTTATTCCTTACGAGTTGGCCTATGGCAAACGTGCTATGGGACCAAAAATTCCAGCAGGTTCCGCCTTGATTTTTGATGTAGAATTGTTTGAAATTAATCCTAAATAATTGGCAAAAACATAAAAAGTGAAAAACAGTGTTGGAGCAATTCAACACTGTTTTTTTTATTGCTTTTTTAGTAGTCCCGAAGAGCAGGGTTGTTAAGTTCTAAATTTAGATTATGGTTAACGCTAAGTTGTTAATCCCGAAGGGATGATATTATTGTAGAATATATTTAAGTATAGGTTTTGAACCCTGAAAGGGTGCTATTATCGTCTTGTAGGGGTAATAATGCCACCCTTTCAGGGTTGAATTCGTATTGTTTATGTTATTACTACAATAATATCACCCCTTCGGGGTTTTTCCAGCAGCATTCATATTAGTTTTTTCCAGAACTTAACAGCCCTGCCTGAAAGAACGAAGTAATATTACCCTGTTCTTCGGGATTTAAGCCTGTTTTTATATGTAATTTATTGCAATAAACATCCTGCTCTAAACTTTTTAAGGTTGCCTGACACTAACCCATCACCTAACGAATATCTACAGACTAAAATGCAATAAATTGGACGAATTGGCTACCTTTGCCACACACAAATATCTAAAACACGATCTATTCTTATGAACTATACAACTGTTTTTTTGGCCATTGTAGTAATAGCATTAATTACAATATGGTGGTGGCGCAACAACAACAGCCCTGCCGCTCGTGCCAATTTATCAGCAACCATTGCCCAAGGCAAAGCCTTTTTGGAAGAAAACGAAGACCGCCCAGAGGTCGTAGCCTTGCCCAGTGGCCTGCAATACGAAATCATCCGCAAAGGAACAGGCGTGCAACCTACCCTCCAAGATCGGGTAAAGGTGCATTACCACGGCACGCTGATTGACGGAACAGTATTTGACAGCTCTGTAGAGCGTGGACAACCTGCTACATTTGGGGTACGACAAGTGATTCAGGGCTGGCAAGAGGGCATTCCATTGATGAATGTGGGCAGCCAATACCGCTTATACATTCCACAAGAATTGGCTTATGGCAAGCAATCGCCCTCGCACAAAATACCCGCAGGTTCTACTTTAATCTTTGATGTAGAGTTATTGGATGTCAATCCATAATTCCAAGTTGGTATCAACGAGGGCATATTTATTTATACCATTCTCAACACGATTCTTATGCTAACACCAACTATACAGCAATACATACAGCAGAGTATTTTGTGTTGGTTGGCAACTGTTGATTCAGATGGTTGCCCCAATGTCTCGCCCAAGGAGCTATTTTTGAGCACCAATGAATATACCCTTGTGATTGCTCATATAGCTTCTCCACAATCCGTCAAAAACATCCAAACACAACCCAAAGTATGTGTGAGTTTTGTAGATGTATTTGTCCAGAAAGGCTACAAAATAAAAGGCAAAGCCACGCTTGTTAGTCGTCATGATTCTACTTACAAAGATTATAACAACTTATTTCAACAGCAGTATGGCAATGCTTTTGCAATGACTGCATTTATAGTTATTGAGGTAGCAACAGTTGCCCCCATTTTGGCACCATCATACCTCTTTTATCCCGAAACAACAGAAGCAGCACAAATTCAAAATGCCCTAGCTGCCTATCGTGTCAAAAAACTATTGGAAGACAACAAATCAAGTTGATTTAACTTGGGGCATGTTTCAAAAATCACTCTTATGAACCATATACTTTCTATTTTTTGTTGGTTGATAATAATTGCCCAAGCAACAGCACAGACAGATTCCACCAAGAGCAAGCCCCTTTCGCCTGTCAAAATCATGAAGGAAACCAGCTACGCCTATGGCTATAGTTTTGCATCTGATTTGACGGAGAATGATAATTTTGAAGATATAGAAAGAACAAGCACAGAAGTCCTAAAAGGGCTTAAGGATGGTTTACAGCCCGATTCGGCCAAGCTGGCAACCATTGTAGAGGGCTTGATAAAACGTTTGGACAATCCCGATACCTCGGCTGCTAAGAATTTGGCTCAAGCCCAACAAACAGCCTACAACTTGGGTTACAATGCACTAGGCAATTTGGTTTCTTTGTTAGAATTAGAAAACAAAGACCTGCATTATCCCTCCATCAAGAAAGGCTATTTGGATTTTGTACGAGGCAAAAAGCCCAAAATAACAATTAAGCAACAGCGAAAACGCCTAGCAGCTTTCTTTGAAGAAAAACAAGCCCTAGCAGAACAAAAGGCCAAGGAACGCCGCGAAAAACAAGCCGTAGAAAATTTGGCTCAAGCCAAAGCTTTCTTGGCCGAAAATGGCAAAAAATCAGGCGTTCAAACCACTGCTTCAGGGCTGCAATACCAAATTATCAAACAAGGAACAGGAGAACAAGCTTCACTCAACAGCACCGTATCTGTACATTATACAGGCACTTTTATTAATGGGAAGGTCTTTGACAGCTCCATAGAAAGGGGCGAACCCGCAAGTTTTGACTTGTCGGAAGTCATTGAGGGTTGGCAAGAAGGCATTGCATTGATGCAAGTAGGAGCGCGCTACCGCCTGTTTATTCCGCCATCCTTGGCCTATGGCACGGCGGGGCCAGACATTATCCCTCCCAATTCTTTGTTGATTTTTGAGGTAGAATTGTTAGAAGTGACCCAAAAAACGGGGCCAGGTACTTCCTCCAGCAAAATGAGTTATGCTTATGGCTACACCGTAGGCGAAGCCTTATTGGATTTGAATTTTACAGCAGCCGAAACCAATGTAAAGCAATTTGTTCAAGGCTTTGCCAAGGGATTTGATGCCAATGCTGCCACAATCCAAGAGGTAGAAGAAATGCTTAGAACAAGAATTGCCTCCAACATGCCTTCACCCAACCAAGAAGCTGCCCATAAAATAGCCAATGGCATTGGTTACACCTCATCGGCTGGCTTGGTACAGCAAATAGATGCCCGTTCGGCCGAGTTTGATTATGCCACCTTGGCCGAGGGCTACAGCGCTGCCCTACAGCAGCAAGAACCCATGTACAATCCAGAAGACATGGCCAAATCCTTGGATGATTATGCCAATGCCAAGATAAAAACTCGTAGAGCACAGCAAGCCCCAGCTCCAGCCCCAAAGGACAACAAGGCAGAAGCGGCCAAAAATCGAGAAAAAGGCACGCAATTCTTAGCCCAAAACGCCCAAAAAGAAGGCGTGATAAGCCTGCCCAGTGGCTTGCAGTATGAGGTAATCCAAGCAGGCACGGGGCTACAGCCAACCCTCAACAGCAAAGTCACTACCCACTATGTGGGCCAATTGCTAGATGGAACTGTCTTTGACAGTTCCGTAGAGCGTGGTCAACCCGCCAGTTTTCCGCTCAAAGCCGTCATCAAGGGCTGGCAAGAGGGCATTCCCCTCATGAAAAAAGGGGCGAAGTATCGCTTTTTTATCCCAGCCGATTTGGCTTATGGCGATCGCCAAATGGGCGGCACGATCCCTGCAGGTTCTACCTTGATTTTTGAGGTAGAATTATTGGAAGTCGATTAGTGTATGGCGCAATAGCATTGCACCATACCTATCTAGGCAAACATCAACATCATCAAAAACAACACAACATGCTCCAAAGTAAATACTACACTGAGGAAGATCTAAAAGATTTTGGGTTCAAATCCTTAGGCAAGAATGTTAGAATTTCTAGTGATGCCAGAATTTATGGCCAAGAGAATATTTCTATTGGTAACAACGTCCGCATAGACGACTTTACCATTTTATCGGCTGTGAATGGACACATTAATATTGGCAATTATGTCTTTATAGCCAGAAATTCCCATTTGAGCGGCTTTTATGGCATTGACCTACATGATTTTAGTAGCATGGCGGCCAACGTAGTCATCTACAGTGCTTCTGATGATTACAGTGGCGATTACCTCACTGCTCAAGCCATTCCCCAAAAATATACCGCCCATATTGGCGGCCCCGTGGTGGTGGGCAAGCACGTCATTATTGGAGCCAATTCGACCATCATGGGCCCCTGCACTATAGGCGAGGGCTGCAGCCTAGGCAGTATGACCTTTGCCCAAAAGGAATTGGCCCCTTGGGGCATTTATGTCGGCATCCCATGCCGCCGCCTAAAAGAACGCAAAAAAGGCTTATTAGAATTAGAACAACAATTCTTAAAGGATTTAGAAAAATAAAGGTGGTACTACACCCTTCTTCTATATTTTGTTGGGCATTGGTCGAAAAAGCAAGCAGAAACCACAATAAAATAGTATATTTTACCATAATTAGGGTAGTTGTGAGGAAGGAGCAAGGGAGGGCAGATTTGTGATAGTGCTGTAGGAGTAGCATCTTTTTTGGTAAGACGTAATTGCATCCTACAAAAATACAAAACTGCATTTTGCAGTGAATTGATTTTTATTATCATTTAAATTTATAATAAAAGAATGAGGAAACAATGGAATTTAGTACTGTTGCTTTGCTGTAGTGTATGGAGTTACACCATAGCACAGTCGGATCGCTGGCAGCAGCGTGTATCGTATGAAATGGATATAGTGGTGGATGCAGAAGCGCACCAATTGGAGGGCAAGCAGAAATTGACGTATTACAACAATTCACCTGATGATTTGAAACGGGTGTTTTATCATTTGTATTTTAATGCTTTTCAGCCCAATAGTATGATGGATGTGCGTTCTAGAACCATCCAAGATGCCGATTCTCGGGTGGGCGGCCGTATTTTGGATTTGAAAAAGGATGAAATTGGCTATCACAACATCAAATCCTTGCGCCACAATGGCAAGGATGTAAAATTTGAAGTAGTAGGCACCATCTTAGAAGTAGCCTTGGATGAACCTATTGGAGCAGGCGATAGTGCTGTTTTTGAAATGGAATTCAACAGTCAAGTGCCGTTGCAAATTCGTCGTTCTGGTTGGAATAGTGCCGAGGGCATTGAATTGTCCATGACCCAATGGTACCCCAAAATGGCCGAATATGATTACCAAGGTTGGCACGCCAACCCCTATATTGGGCGCGAGTTTTATGGTATTTGGGGCGATTATGCCGTGAATATTACCATTGATAAGGATTATACCATTGGTGGAACGGGTATTTTGCAAAATCCCAACGAAATTGGACATGGCTACGAGGATGTAGGGCAGAAGGTTGATCATTCTGATAAAGAAAATTTGACTTGGAAATTTGTGGCTAAGAATGTACATGATTTTGCTTGGGCGGCCGATCCCGATTATATCCACGATATTCAGGAAGTGGAAGAGGGCTTTGTCTTGCATTTTATTTATCAAGATGATGAAAACTACAAGGAGGTTTGGCAAAAAGCACAACGCAAAGCGGTGCAGGCGTTTAAGTTTATTCAGCAAAAATATGGCGACTATCCTTATGGGCAGTATACCATTATTCAGGGAGGCGATGGCGGAATGGAATATCCTATGGCAACCTTGGTGACGGGCAAGCGCAATTTTGGTTCTTTGGTGGGGGTAATTATCCATGAGGCCATGCACACTTGGTACCAGATGTTGTTGGGTTCTAATGAGAGCTTGTATGCTTGGATGGACGAAGGGTTTACCTCTTATGCTTCTAATGTAGTGCGAGCACATTTATTCAACAGTCGTGGTTCTTTCCCTCATGATGGTTCTTACAAGGGCTATGAATATCTAGCCAAAAGTGGGGCAGAGGAACCCATGTCGACTCATGCCGACCACTTCAATACTAATTTTGCTTATGGGCAAGCGGCTTACTCCAAGGGAGCGGTGTTTTTGGGGCAGTTGAACTATATTATTGGTGAAACAGTATTTGACAAAGCCATGCTTAGATATTATGATGAGTGGCGATTTAAGCACCCCAATCCCAATGATTTTATCCGTGTAATGGAAAAAGAATCAGGTTTGGAATTGGATTGGTACAAGGAGTATTGGGTCAATACTACCAATACCGTAGATTATGCGATTGCAGATGTGGTCAAAGGCAACAAAGAATCGGCTGATACCACAGTGGTTAAATCGAAAGAGCGACAATATTACCTTGCCAGTGGCAAGCGTGACCGCAAGGGAACCACTATTTATTTGGAGCGCAAAGGCAAAATGCCCATGCCCTTGGATATTGTAGTGACCTACAAAAAAGGCAAACTAACTCAGCTTATTACCTACAATATTCCTTTGGAAATTATGCGGGGGCATAAGCAGGACGAAATGAAAAATGGCAACCAGACTGTAATGCCTGATTGGAAATGGACACATCCTGTGTATGAATTGAATATTCCCATCAAGTACAATGATATAGAGAAGATTGAAATTGATCCTTCGCTACGTTTAGCAGATATTGATAGAGATAACAATACTTGGGAGAAATAAATAATAATGGGGTATAATTTAGTAAGGACACAAGATCTTGTGTCCTTACTAAATCATACGCCAAAGCGAATCATTGGGCTTACTCTTCTTAAAGGCCAAGAAACGTTTGCAAATAAAATACAGTGGTATTAAACCAAGAACCCAACAAACATACATCACCTCAATAGCACATCCCGAACGAAAGGCTGCCCCCATAAAGGCATACCAATACAAGTGGGCAATGTAAAAGAACATGGCGGTTTGTCCAAAAACCTTAATAGGATGAACCAATGTAGTGCCTGCCAAGCGAGAAAACACAAAGAGCAACACCAAATTGATGCCACAGGTAATGAGGGCAAAAGCCAAGCTAGGCGGATATTTGACCAAGGTGAAAAAGTTAATCCAATTGTCGTTATCAGCAATCGCAAAGTTGCCCCATTCCAGCATTCTCAAACCCACAAAAGAAGCCATAAAAAGCAAGCCTGTTAGGAGCGAAATAGTATAGATTTGTGCTGGTTTTTGTTGTAATAATTGTGCCCAAAGCATCCCAAATGTGGTAATGCCCAACCACGGAATAATAGGATAAAGCACCATCGCCCCCGGAGATTTGCCCGGTACCAACAATAGATGTTCCAAAACATGAAAAGCTTCATTGGGATTGGAATGGCTAATATACCACCAAGATAAGATAAAACTTCCTGTGGTGATGCTCAATAATTGCCATGCTTTTAAACGCCACAAAAAACCTCCAATTATCATACAAAGCCCCAAACCATACAACACCGAAGTAGGAATAAGGAAATAACTGCCTGCCATCCCCGGCATAGAAGGAGCTGCCGCAGCAGGATCGGGATTTTTTAGCACTATGCTAATGGCCCAAGCAGGAAATTCTAAAAAAAACATCAGCAATAGGATGATTGCCCCACGCTTTAGGAAATAGCGGCGAATCTGTGCCGTAGACCAATCGGATTGCAGGCGTTTTTGGGCAAATAGAAAAATGCTCATGCCCATCAAAAAGAAAAAACCGGGCGCACACAAATGGCTCAAAAAACGGGTCAGCCACCAGCCCAAATCGGGATAGCCCTTAAATTCCACCCCCCACAATTCACTAAAATGTACCCGCCCAATCATGGCACTAGCATGATCCAAGGCCATTAATAGCATAATAAATCCACGCAATAAATCAATACTATCGGTTCTGGCAGTGTTGGCAGTCATTGGATGAAGGTTGTTGGGGAATGATAAATAGTGAAGCCGAATTATAACAAAATTAAAAGACCTTTTCCAAAGTACAAGCATCTAGCGTTGTTTATTTTTGGAGCTGAGGAGCTTATTGTTATATGGATAATAATGTAATAAAAGTAGATTAGGAAGTTGAAAAGGTCGATTCGGAAGTTAAGACATAAAAAAGAAGTTATTTATTGACATTTTTGATTTGAAGGTAGTAATTTGGTAAATTTTATATTTTAAAAATAGTTTATAAAATAAAACAAGTGCTGCCAATAATTTTTAATGAATAACCTAAATTATTAAAATGAAATACTTGATCTTCATTGCATCCCTACTTACGTCCCTAAGTTTACATGCCCAACAATTAATTCAGAATGGTAATTTTGAGGCTGGCCCCCCTCAATTTGGTACTAGTTCCTTGTTTGTCGCCAACGGTGTACCCAATTGGAAAGCCTCTCATGGTGGGCCGGACATTCATACGGTTAATGGGAACCAATCTGCTAATTTAGATACGGGTTCGGGTATTTACACGGCGTGCAATTTTGAGGCCGGCAAAACCTATCGTGTGCAATTCCGCAGAGCACACCACTCCGATCTTTTTGTAAAAGCAGCCAATGGTTTGACCCCCAATAATGCTTCACAGCCCAATCCATTTCAGAGCCAGATCATTAAGCACATTCCTGTGAATTCTGCTAACTATAATGGTGTATTGGATTATGTTTATTTTACTCCTAGCCAAAACTTTTCACAACTTTGGATTTACAATACTGTATCCAATTCTACTCTACAAGGTGCTTTGATGGATGATATATCTGTGGTACAATGTGGAGGCTACAGTGCCGATTTTACTCAAACCGCTTGCAAATTGTATAGAATGACAGAAATCAATTGCTCAAATAATGATGTATTTACCACTCAAAACCTTTGGGAGGTGTATGAATCTGATAATGCAATTGTAGCCCCCTCAGGCACTCCAATAGCAGTCGCTACAGGCAACGACCCACATATTACAGTTTCTGCTACCAAACGTTATTTATTGGTGCGTCATATTGTAAACAACAGTGGTTGTACTGCTGCTGTAAAAACATCCCTGATTGATAGAACCTACCTTAGTCGTTGTACCGCAAATACAATTCCAGACCCTGTTAGCGAATATTAGAGCATTGAAAGCAGTGCTTTTTTAATGAATATTTTAAATTATTAATAATGAAATACTTGATCTTCATTGCATCCCTACTTACATCCCTAAGTTTACATGCCCAACAATTAATTCAGAATGGTAATTTTGAGGCTGGTTCTGGCCAAACTAGTTCTACCTCTTTGTTTGCAACCAATGGAGTGCCTCACTGGAAAGCCTCTCATGGAGGGCCAGATCTTTATACCGTTAATGGCAATCAGTATGCTTTTTTTGATGACCCTGCTGGTATTTACACCAGTTGCAATTTTGAGGCCGGCAAAACCTATCGCATCCAATTTAAAAGAGGCACCAATGCCAACCTTTACATCAAGGCAGCTAATGGCCTAACACCTAACAATGCTTCCTTGCCAACGGTTTCAAGTCAACTTATCAAGCATTTTCCCTTGTCTGGATCTTTTCCATATACATCCGACTATCTTTATTTTACCCCTAGCCAAAATTACTCCCAGCTTTGGATTTATAATACAGCAGCAGCAGCACCAAGCATTACAGCTTTAGTAGACGACATATCGGTATTACAATGTGGTGGCTACAGTGCCGATTTTACTCAAACTGCTTGCAAAGAGAATGGACAAACCAAGGTAACTTGTAGCAATAATGATGTATTTACCACACAGAATCTTTGGGAGGTGTATGAATCTGATACCGCCCCTGTAACGGCCACGGGTAGTCCTGTAGCCGTAGCTACTGGCAATGATCCTGTTATTATAGTTTCTACGGCCAAGCGTTATTTATTGGTGCGTCATATTGTAAACAATAGTGGCTGTACCGCCGATGTAAAAACTGCCGTTATTGATCGCAATATTGTTATTCGTTGTGGGGTCAATAATGATGCTAAAAAATAAAAGAACACTACTATACTCTAAGAGGAGGGAGGTTGTCAAACATGTTTTGGCAACCTCTTGTTATTAGACAAAAAACAATGAAAAATACATTGCAAGCAGGACTGGCACTTTTGTTGGTATATACAGGATGTAAACATAGAATAACACCCATTCACAGTGTTCAAAAAAAACAGAGTGTATCATGAAAAATAGTTGGTTAATTATCCTTATCGTAATGACATACACATGGGCAGCACCAGCCCAAACACGCTTACAAGAACTAGAAAAGAGCAGAGCGTATTATCAGAAAAAAGTAGCCCAAGCCAATACCAAACCCAATGGCCTGCATTTGCGTGCCGTCAATGAAGAAATTGTAGCCCATATTGTCAACAAAGGCTACGAAACAGCTGTAGTATCCACCACGCCCAGCCATTTGGTGGTTAGACATCCGCACCAACCGAGCAAGATACTGATGCAGCTCAAGCGAGGAGATAAGGTGATTGTCTACGAACGCCAAGGCAAAAACGCTTTTTTGGTTAGAACCGACAATGATGTGGTGGGCCTAGTACACAAAGATGCTTTTGGCGCACAGCTAAATAAATTCCCTCTGGAGGTGCTGATGAACAGCTTTTCGCCCGAAGAGCAAGCCGCACGGGAGCGCGAAGGCGTAATAGAACAGCGCATGATAAATGAACCCCCAAAGTTTGATTAACGCTTTGCCAAGTACACAATCAGCGCAATAATCGCAATTACCACCAAGATAGCAAACATAACCTTGACCCAAGAAGTCGGCTTTTGACCACTAATTTTCCCTGTTTGGCCATTGATAGCAAACTGATACGTTTTATCATTGTACACATAGCTACAGAGCCAAACAGGGAGCAAAACGTGTTTAAAGGTCTGGTTCCACTTCTCCGTATCAAGTTCTATGCGTCGTTGTTCATCGCCCCCAATTCTATCCTCCACCTCCGAGTGCAACCAAGCATCCATTTGCTCCTCCGCCACCTTGTAGCCCTCCATTACATCTAGGCTATAAATTTCCGATTCCCAGCCCACCATCAATTCATTGCTATAATTAATCACCTTATCCAATTCGTATGGATAAATAGGCGTTATCTGCTTGTGCGGCAAGCCCTTAGAAGCCACAATCAACACATCATCAAAAAAGTGCTCAAAGGAACCCGAACGATACTCCCAGCGTATTTTTTTGACTTCCTCTTCCTCTTGTTCCCCTTCCGCATTGGTATGGTATTCGGTTTCATAATAATAATGCCCCGCCTCGCCACTCCAACGGGTAAACGTCTTGGCATCATAGGTCCAAAACGGCACATAAATCCCATGAATGTCCTCCAAATCGGCCAAACGCTGCAATTTGTTGGGCTTGAACCAACCCTTCGCAATCCACTCCCGAAACTTGTCGCTGGCCTCTCGCTTCGGCACCTGAAACGGAATAATGCCCTGTGGCTGAATCATATTCTTTTGCTGCGCCGTTTCATTCACCTTCTCCGATCCACAAAAATTACAACGCGTTGCCACCTGATCCTCCGCCAACATCAACTGCGCCCCACAACTCCCACAATCGATCACTTTCTTTTCGACCGCCTGAGGCGTATAGGTCTGCATTTTTTGTGCGGCCTCTCGCAAGCTGGTTTCTTTCACCATATCACTGGCCTGATCCACGGTTCTGCTAAAACCGCAATGCCCACAACGAATATTACCCGTCTTGGCAGAATAGGACAACTGGTTGCCACAAGAAGGGCAGGGCAGCTCTAAAATGGATTCTATGTATTTGGGATTGTGTTCGTGTTGTTCCATGGTTGGTTGGTTTGGAGGGTGGTGGATGAATTTGGTTTGTCTATATAAAGAACATTATTTTTTTTGAGAAATGGAAATCTGGATATCGAAGCTTTTAGCACAAAAAAATCAGGAACCTCATTTCATTTTTAAATAATACAATCAGATGGACTAAAATAGGTATCAATTAGTGAATTACTTGTTTTTCTAGTTGCACCAAATTAGACTGATTATAGTGTTGTATTGGGGAATACAAAAACATTCTTCATTGAATCTCCAGTTTTGGTACTTTTCTATATTATAATCATCTCCAAACCAATCTAGGGCATTCACTTTTTCAGGATGTAAAGGAATGTCATCACCATCTATGATTTCTCTTGCCACAGTACCTACAAGAGGTCTTACATTAGAGTTGATAAAATTTAATGGAAAATCACTACTGAATCTTGACCATTTGATTATCCCATTTTTTATAAAAACTAGACAAGTGGGGTGTGTTCCTGAATCAACGAATTTAATTAGAGTAGATGTTATACTAGTTTGAAAAAGTTCTGCTATACTTTGCAATTTAGCAAGAGATATTCTATTGTGTTTTCGGCATTCTGCTTTAAATAAAGTAGATGGCATGAGCAATTCTGCTGCAAATAAATTAGCCTCAGTTTCTTCAATTCTTTTTGAGTTCCAATCTAGAAAAGCATTGATGTCACAATTGAAAGAGTGGCGATTAGCATTTTTGTGCATTAAAAGATGCCCTAATTCGTGAGCAAGCACAAACCTCTGTTTTTGTTTGTTAACAATATTAGAGTTTACTGTGATAATCGCATTGTTTTTATTCATTACAATTTGACCTTGAGCTCCTTTTAATGGTTTATATTGAATGAATCCACTCTCTGCATGAATAACACCTTCTAAATTAATATCTTGAATGTTATCAAAACAATAATTTTCAATGATTTTTTTAGCTGTTCTTATACCTCTAATCCCTTGCATTATTTTTTTCTTGTGATTTTTCTAAATGCTCGATTATTTCTAAAAGTTTAGTATTGTTTATCAAATTTAGTGCATCTTCATTATCTAAATCCTCTACATTGGAGAAAAAACCTTGAAGTTCTAAGTTATCATTACCCAAAAGTCTCATAGCAGTTTGTTTGAGATTTTGAGAATCCACAGAGTCTTTTAACTCGTTGAGTAGTTTTTGGGCTTTTTCTAATAAAGCTGCCCTTTTGTTAGCCTTTTGAATCTTTTGTTGAGCTTGAAATTTTTTTATAGCTTTTAAACCATTTTTTACGAATTTATCAGTGTCTATATCTTGACTTTTAAGGTATTCTTTAGAGGTTTCCAGATTGGAAGAATTAGTATTTGCTAACTCTACTAAAATATTAGCAAATTTATTATCTTTATTATTATCCATTGTTATTGTCTTTAAGAATTTTAGAAATTATTCTTCTTAGTCTTCTAACATGATTGTCATAATCCTTAGGAGAAATATCTAATTCTGTATAAGTCTCCTTTCTCGTTGACTCGAAGTCATATAGATTGATAAAAATTTCAGAAAGCATAAGATCTTCTTCAATTTCTTTTCGAATTAGCGAAACTACTTTCTCCATATCTATTTTTGAATCTAATTTAGCATCTTCTGTCAGTAAGCTAATAAAAGCTTGTGTGCTTTTTTCAGAGTTAAGGTGTTTTGCATTTTCTTTACTTTTAGCTAAATTAAAAACAAGCTGTCTTAAAATATGATATTTTAGGTACTTAATTAAATCTTTATTTCTACTAGGGTCGAATTTATCAGGGGTCTCTAAATATGTGAGAATAGTTTGGATTGCTAAGTCATATGACTCTTTTCCCTTAGGTAGAGGTGATTTAATACCTCTCGACCAGTTATATAATTTTTTTTGGCTATCCGCAAAAGCCATAAGAACTGGTATTACTTCCTCCCAGTTTACATTTTCATAATTTTCAGTGATTTCGAGGTCTTTCATGTAGACGTTTAGTATTATATGCTAATCAAGGACTTTTTTTTGCAACCGATGGTAAATTTCAACAATTCAATAGCATTGTATTATTGACAGGGGATGAATAGTAACCCCAAAATAATAAATTAATAATTTAAAATGTAATTAAAATGCATAATTCTACAATTTATGGATTTAGTTTTAGTGATAATGTAGTCCAAGCTGTTTGGGAGAAAGGACTAGTTATAGCTAATTATGATTCGCAAGTCTATAGAAAAGATAAATGTGGAACATGGATGAAAAGGGACGAATATGGAAATACTAACTCAAAGTATGGTTGGGAAATTGACCATATAAAACCAAAATCAAAGGGAGGAACAGATGATTTGTCTAACCTTCAACCATTACAATGGGAAAACAATCGTTACAAATCTGACAATTATCCAACTTGGTACTGTAAATACTAATTAGAAAAAAAATGATAATAATATATTAACAGGACATCCTGCACAAGTAGTAAGTTCTATTAATAAGGCTATTGGTCAATATAAGAGATACTACAATTATTTAAAAGTAGGCATTACTGGAATACCCCCAGAAGTACGTTGGTCTGAACATGTTAGGAGCTTTAAATGGTCTAGGATGGTTATCCTTTATCAGACTAGTTCTATAAATTATGCCAATACAATGGAATCTTGGCTAGTCGAAAATCATTGGAATGATTTGACTAATCAGCGCTCAGGTGGAGGTAGTGATTTGTCAGAAGATGGATATAATTATGTTTATTTGCTGTTAAAGTAAAAAGCTTCATTTAAAAAAATCAATAATTTATTCCCTCAAAAAATTTGTTTTGAGGGATGTTACTTCAAGAAAAATTTAATTATGGCTAGGCATAAAGTATACAGAGCAATCAATGTTACAAAAAGAGAAGTTTACCATGGCGTAAGTGAAAATATTGAGAAGCGAAAACAAGAACATTGTAGTGGTTCAACAAAATCATTGGAACACTGGGATTGTGGAAACGATAAAATTATTTTTAAAGAAATTTCATCACACAATAAACAATCTAATGCTTCAAAGAAAGCTCACTCATTAGAGAATGCCTATAAGCATCATAAGGGATTTAAAAATATTAAAACACGAGGTATTTAAGGAGTTAGAAGAATAGGAAATATTTACTTAAAATTCTAACAAAAAAAAAGGCAGAAAACACAAAACATGCTTTCTGCCCAAAAAAGAACCAGTTAAATCCTTAATCTTATTCCATTTTCCAATCAGGCAACTCCATACGGCCATTGGTATAGGGCGCGCCCAAATCATTGAGTTGTTTTTCCAGTTGCTCGATGTCCTGCTTCACCACATTCAAATCCTTTAGGAACTGCTCAAACAACTTGCCAGCACGGGTATAGTTATCTTGAGCTGTTTTGGAAGGCGCACTGGTGGCCTCCCAAGTGTTCCAGATGGGGGTTTCCATGCGTTCGAGTAGGCTAGGCGCACTTTCTATATCGCGTTTGCTGAGGCTGGCATCGCCTGTTAGCGTTACGCCCAATTCTTGTAGGCGTAGGCGCAGGCGTTCGGCTTCCTCTAGCAATTTGAGGTCGGCCGAGGGCGTATTGATGATGCCTTGCTCTAGCAGGGCAACACGGTTTTTCATGGTGCTGTGTACCGCAGCTACAGCACGGCCCGCACGGCGCATTTTGCTCAATTTTACCTGAAAAGCAGTGAGCGCATCTTTGTCCTCGGCACTCAAAGTCGCATTGTTGAGCGATTGGATGGTAAAGGAAACCTGCTCGGTCAGGTCGGTGACTTTGCCATCTTGTACCTTCGATAATTGGGCGGTGTATACACCCGGCGCAGCCAAGGCACCACTTGGTAGAGAGCTGTAGCGGCCTTTTTTGCGCTTTTTGAGCTGAATGGGCATCAAGGATTCGTATCTAAAATCCCAAACCAAGCGATTCATGCCTTGGCTGGGCGTAGTTTGGAGGCGGCGCACCACATTGCCGGCCTTGTCACGAATGGTCATGATGGCATAAGGCTTTTGCTCCCAATCCTCTTGGCGTAGCGAATCAATGCTCGGATAAGTGATTGGGGTTTCGTTTTTGCGGTCGGCTGCATGTTGCGCTTGACGCATTGCTTTGCGTGTTTTCATGGTGGTATCACTAAACAAGTAGGTGAATACCGCTCCCACAGGCGGATTTTCGGCGGCATAATAAGAAGCCCCCTGCATGGAACGCCCTGTTAGGCCCAAAGGACTGCGCTCTATAAATACCCAAGCATCCTTGATGGGGTAAATCACAGCAGGTTTTTCCAAGTCCGCTTCCTTGTAATTTCTCAAGGGAGAATAATCATCCAACACATAAAAACCACGTCCAAAAGAAGCCAATACAATATCATTCTCTCTGGTTTGGATTTCAATGTCCTTGATGGCAATGGTTGGCAAGCCGCTTTTTAGTTGTGTCCAGTTTTGACCGCCATTCTTACTAAAAAAGAAACCAAACTCTGTTCCTGCAAACAACAAATTCTTATCTACATGATCCTCGGCAATGTCATACACCGTTCCACGCTCGGGCAAGTCGCCATGAACGGCCGTCCAAGTAGCGCCCTTATCGGTACTTTTATAAATATAAGGCTTAAAATCACCTTTTTTGTGGTTGTTAAATACCGCATAAACGGTAGCAGCATCATGCTTGGACGTAATCAAAGCATTGACGTAAGTATTGGCAGGAACGCCCGCAATAGGAGCGAGTTTTTTCCATGTTTTGGCATCTTCACTGACATGAATAAGGCCATCATCTGTACCCGCATACAATAAATTTTCCTGCAAAGGAGATTCATCAAAGGCCACAATATTGCCATACATAGATGTACTCTTGTTCTTCATCACCGCCTCAGGCTCCCACAATCTGCCCATTACCTCCAGCTGGTTGCGGTCAATTTGTTGGGTCAAATCCTCAGAAATTACTGCCCAATCATCCCCTCTATTCTCACTTCTAAACACCTGATTGGCGGCAAAATACAGGCGTTGCGGATTGTGTGGACTGATGAGCAAGGGCGCATCCCAATTCCAACGATAAGGCTTGGCCCCTACAGGCGGACTGGGCTTAATGCCAATTTGTTCGCCACTTTTTTTGTCATAACGCACCAACCAGCCGTATTGCGCTTGTGCGTACACAATATCGGGATTGGTCGGGTCAATTTGCGATTCAAAACCATCGCCACCATTGGTAATATACCAATCAGAATTGACAATACCAGCCGAGTTGGTGGTGCGGCTTGGGCCACCCATAGAGTTGTTGTCTTGGGTGCCCCCATAAATATTATAAAAAGGAGTAGCATTATCTACCGCCACTTTGTAAAATTGTGTAATGGGCAAATTGGCCTTGAATTGCCAGTCTTGGGCGTGGTTCCATGTTTCGTATAAACCGCCGTCACAACCCACAATCCAGTGGTCGGCATGGTTGGGATCTTGCCACATACAGTGGTTGTCCACGTGCTTGAGCGATTCGCCTGTACGTACAAATGTTTTGCCACCGTCAATGGAGTGGTGCAGCCAAGTATTCATAGAATAGACCTTATTCACATCAAAACGATCACAATAAATTTCTTGGTAATAATTGCCCGAAGTGCTGTAGCCACCACGTTTGGTCCAGCTTGCCCCACGGTCGGTAGAACGATACACCCCATTTTTGCCCTCCGAGGCTTCTACAATAGCATAGACATAATCGGGATTGACAGGCGAAATAGCCAAGCCAATACGCCCTACAAAATCGCCCGAAGGCAAGCCACTAGCCAATCTTGTCCATGTTTTGCCGCCGTCCTTGGATTGGTGAACGCCAGAACCTGGACCACCACCCAAATAGGTGAATACATGTCTGCGGCGTTGGTGAGCTACCGCATACATCAAATTGGGATCGCGGGGATCTAGGTGAACTTCACTAATGCCTGTATGTTCGTCAATTTCTAGAATCAGCTCCCAGTTGTTGCCACCATCTACTGTTTTGTAAAGTCCCCGTTCGCCGCCTTCCTTCCACAAGGGGCCATAAGCTGCCACATAGACCACATCCGAATTATTGGGATGCACTTGTATCATTCCAATATGCTCACTAGATTTCAAGCCCATGTTTTTCCAACTCTTGCCGGCATCCATTGACTTGTAAACCCCATCACCATAAGCTACTGAACGTTGGTTGTTGTTCTCACCTGTACCCAACCACAAGGTATTGGGATTGTTGGGGTCAATGGTGATACAACCTATAGAGTAGGAGCCATAGCTATCAAAAATAGGCTCATAAGAAGTACCGCCATTGCTTGTTTTCCAAAGATTACCAGAAGCAGCTGCCGCATAATAAATATAAGGCTTCTGAGGATGTACGGCCAAGTCAATAATACGCCCAGAGGTAAAAGCAGGGCCTACATTGCGAAACTTGAGCGCACCCATACTAGGTGTTTTGGCTTTCATCTCAGTGGTAGTTTGCTCTTTTTTAGAAGAATTTTTCTTCTTCTTTTGTGCCACCAAAAGCGTGGGGAGTAGGCAACATAATGCCCATATCCATAGCTGCTTCATAATATATTTGTAATACATAATAAATTGTGAAATTAATTGTAAGGTAATAGCAGCAAGATACAAAAATGTTGAGGGCTTTGGGTGAGCGGGGCTGTGATTTTAGACTAGTTGATACTTACTATAGATGAATAACAGTGCTTGATGAATGGGGATAGAACTATTAAAAAATTATTTGGCAAATATAAGGGGGTATAGCTTGTTAATTTTAAAAAAGACTTGTAAATCTAAATTATATTTCTTATATTGGCCAACATGTTCTAAGTCGGCTCCATTCTATTAAATTATAGCAGTAGAGTTGGTTTGTTTTTGTGGTATAATGCCGATAAAACTCTGTTAGATAAGCGTTGCTTTTAGTTGGTATAAGAATGTTTTATGCTCAATTTATGCCTTTTAAACAAAGAAGAAAGACTTGTATACGTCTGTCATACTTGATATAGATAATTATTTTAAATAAACCTAGTTCTCTTGACCAATATATATGAGAACTAACCTAAATTGACCAATCACTATGGAATTAAAAGACCTTGATGCTAAAGCGGATTTGCTTGCAAGTAGCTTAGGTATTGACTCAGCAAACACCAAATTATTATTAGAGCTTTTGAAGAGCAAACGTGTAACCAAGCCTGAACTAAAATTTAAGGCAGGAGCGGCCAAACTCAAAGTAGCAGGCAAACAACCTTTTGTTTATGTAAGAGAAGAAAAAGGTTCGTTTATGTTCTTAGGTTTGGATTTTCCTATGATGAAAAAACACGTGGAACCCAAACTAAAAGCCGTAGAAAAAGCCCTAAAAAAAGCCAAAGAATCTGAAAAAGAAGGCTTGGAACTCCAACAAGCATTCTACACAGCTCTATTTGATAGAGTAAAAAAGAAAAAATTAGTGGCCACCTCTGGAAAACTACTTGTCAAAAACTTAGACCCAACTACTAAAGAATGCTTCATGTCTTTAGAAGGAAAAGTGGAAGGAGAAGACAAAGGTTCCTTGGAGCAGATTTTGGCCGAGACCAATTATACCGCTAAGAACGGCGAAATTCTACGCCTGTACAATCCGAATACTTCTACTGGTTCAGATGATGAAACAGAAACTACGGAAGAACAAGAGCAAGAGCAAGATACCACTAATGACCCCACAGAAACTACAGACACTACTACCGATACCGCTACACTAGAAGCCAACAAAGCTAAAAGAAGTGGGCAGATGAACAAAATGAAGGAGGGAATTGACAAAATGGATCAGGTCAAAGATCGCGCTCCCAAAGACAAAATGGAAGCTAACATTGCCAAGTATGAAGATGCCCTACAAAAACTCATCACAGAAGCAGAGAAAGATGGCGTAATAGATGCCGAGGAACAAGCACAAATCGACGAGCTTCAAGCACAACTAAA
>CAYULH010000085.1:0-23233 GCA_964445645.1 uncultured Aureispira sp.
TTATGATGGTAACATTGCAACTACACCCGGTGCCAATACTGCCGTCATCAATATTACTACTCCGGGAGTAGTCAATACCAATAATGTCAATGTACGGGTACGGGTAGATGATGAACCATTCTCAGCAGCAGAATTTGCAGCCGTGAGAACCAATGGAGAGGTAGAGGATTACTTGTTCTTGATGAACAACCCTTTGCCTGTAGAACTAATCAGCTTTACCGCTACTCTACAAGGTCAAAATACAGGTGTATTGGATTGGGCTACAGAAACGGAATTGAACAATGCTGGTTTTGAAATCGAACAAGCACTACCAAGTACAGGCGCACCCGTATTCCAAAATATTGGTTTTGTAACAGGCCAAGGAACTACTTTACAAACGCACGATTATCAGCATATTGTAGAGAACATGATTCCGGGGATACACTATTTCCGCCTCAAGCAAGTAGACTTTGATGGTACGTTCAAGTATACACCAGTACGTGCATTGACCGTCAAAGCTCCTGCTGTCAAGGACTTGTTCCCAACAGTAGTACATGAAGGTAGCCCAACAGTATTCTTACAAGTAGGGCAAGATGGTAGATATACCATTGAGATTATGACGGTTCTTGGGCAGAGAGTAGAAGCTTACGAAGCAGAGATGACAACAACCAGTTATCACAAAATTAACTTTGATATTGCCCGTTATCCATCTGCGATTTACCTAGTACGCATCAGCAATGGATTGAGCAGTTATACAGAGAAGATACGTGTAGAATAAAATAATCTTCTCCTTAGAATAGAATAGAAGCATTCTGGCCTAGTGTCAGAATGCTTTTTTTGTGGGGTAGAGTTATCATTATCAAAAACTTAAAAAATAAAGACATCCCACGTTCCTTATTTTTTGTTGTATATTTGCCCTCTACAAACCATTATAACAATCATTTATGGGCTACACCTTTTGTAAACAAGAGCGGCTAAAAAGCAGAAAACAAATAGCAGCACTATTCAAGAATAAACGCACCATTGGGGCTTATCCATTGCGTATATTTTGGGGCGAACGCATGTCAACTGCCAATGAATATCCTGTCTCTATAGGATTTAATGTGTCCAAACGTGTATTCAAACATGCTGTTGACCGAAACAGATACCGCCGCCTCATGCAAGAGGCTTTTCGCCTCAACAAACAAGCGTTGTACGACTTTTTGGAGGCAGAAGACAAGCAATTGAACTTGATGCTGATTTTTGTAGGGAAAGAAGGAGCAGATTATACTACGGTAGAACGCAAGTTCAAAAAATTAATCCATAAACTAATCAATGAAATTAAGTCCGTATGAATTGGATAATTTGGTTGTTAAAACTACCCTTGCTCTTGTTGGGCAAAATAATGATACTCCTTATTAGAATGTATCAGGTATTACTGTCTCCAATTTTGCCAGCCGCTTGCCGTTACACCCCTACTTGTTCGCAGTATGGATTGGAGGCAATTAAAAAACACGGCCCTTTCAAGGGGGGATATTTAACCGTTCGCCGTATCTTGCGCTGCAATCCCTGGGGAGGTCATGGGCACGATCCTGTGCCTTAATGAACGATACAGGCATCCATCAAAAACTATACAGAGTAACAATGTGATTGGAATTGCATAAAAAACATTAGAAGGACAAGATTAGCCTAATAAACTCATTAATAAATAAATAATCCTATGAAGTTTCCTACTTTTGCGCTGCTTAGTAAATATTTTATAGCCTTGCTAGTAGGCAATTTTTTGCTAGTTGCTTGTCAGCGCCAGCCCTCCGCACAAGAATATGCCCAACGATTGTGCGCTTGTTATAGTGCCGATACAGAGGCAGCATTACAATTGCGTACAGGGGCTATAGATCGAGCTGCTTACGACCAATTGGTTTTAGAGTGCATGGGTGCGGATGATCCATTACAACAATTGGAAGATGATCCAGAAGCATTATTAAAATTTAAAGTAGCATTTTTGGATACCCTACAGGCTACCTGCCCTGATGTGGCACGAAGCTTAGGATATTAGAATACAAACAAAAAAGTATGAGTTTTTTTAGTAAATTATATTTGAAATTAACGGGTTGGAAAATTGACCCTCATTTCCCAAAAGAATTAAATGAGCAATGCGTGATGATTTGTGCGCCGCATACTTCCAATTGGGATTTTCCCATCACATTGGCTATTATGACAGCACTCAATGTCAAAGCACGGTATGCCATGAAAAAAGAGTTGATGCGTTTTCCCTTTGGCCCGTTGATGCGAGCGGTTGGGGGAATCAGCATTGATAGAAGCCCCAAAAAAGAAGGCGAGGAAAGAAAAAGTACTGTAGAGGCGATTGCAGACTTGTACCAGCAAGAAGAAAAACTGTGCTTGATGATTGCTGCCGAAGGCACCCGCTCTAAGCGCAAAGAATGGAAAACAGGGTTTTATTACATTGCCTTAAAAGCCAAGGTGCCTATTTGTTTGGGGTATTTGGATTATGAGAAAAAAGTAGGTGGCTTTGGAAAAGTAGTACACCCAACAGGCGACATTGAGAAAGATATGGCAGAAATTATGGAATTCTTTGCAGACAAAGCGGCCAAACATCCTAAAAACTTTGCATTAGACCATCGTTTTTATCGTTCATTCCCCCGCAACTCTTCTGAGGAAGCATAAACCGCATTTCCAAATGCCTCATTTTTTATTCGTTCGCCACTCGCAAACTCGCCTATACGGCTGTTTATTGGTATGCCTACAATTATTATTGGCTTGTAATAATAATACCTCTAAGCCACCTGCCAATCCTGATACTTACAGAATGGATAAGGCATTAGGTTATGATTTAGAAAAGGCAGATGAAGAAATTAAACTTTCTAATAAACTTCGAGAAATTT
This sequence comes from uncultured Aureispira sp., assembly GCA_964445645.1. Taxonomy (GTDB): domain Bacteria; phylum Bacteroidota; class Bacteroidia; order Chitinophagales; family Saprospiraceae; genus Aureispira. Next base: position 2,862 of record CAYULH010000085.1, read on the forward strand.
CGGGCTTGACAGAGGTGCCCAAAAAGGGCTTAGTAGCCGTACAAGATGAAAAAGGAGCGTTGTATTGGTTGGATAAAAAAGGAGAGATTGATGAAGTCGTGGATTTCTCTGCCGATGGCGATTATGAAGGGCTGGCCTTTGCCAACGAGTTTTTATTTGCGCTGAGGGCAGATGGGGTGCTGTTTAAAATTGACCGTTGGAAGAAAAAGAAGCCCAAAACAACAGTCATTAATACCAATTTGGGCGAAATAAATGACACCGAAGGGCTGGCATTTCATCCTACCAAAAAACAACTCTGGATTGCCTGCAAAGGCTCTGCGGCTATTGGTAGCGAACGTTATTATGAGCGGGCCATCTATGCCTATGATCTGACCTTAGATTCTTTTTTGGTAGAACCAATTTTTGTGGTTACACGGAAGCAATTGCAGCGGTTTACTCGCCAAACCATGCGCCAGCATCCCGATTATGGCTTTTACAAAAAAATGCTACGCAAGACAAAACCCAATATGCCTTTGCAACCTTCGGCCATTGCTATTCATCCGATTACACAAGATATTTACTTACTCTGTGCGGTTGGCAACAGCTTGCTCGTTCTAGATCCATCCTTTGAGATAAAAGCCCTTTGTCGGCTTCCTAGCGAGGTGTTTGAGCAGCCCGAGGGCTTGGCCTTTGATGACGATGGCGACCTGTTTTTATCCTCCGAAGGGCAGAAAAAAAGAGCGCGTATTTACAAATTTAATTATCGCCCTTAGCTGTTTACCAGTGTGCCAACTTGTTGACGGTTTTCCAGTTTCTCGTAGTCGCACATTGCCCCAAATGCTTTTCCAAATACTGATTGGTCAATTTGCTGCGCCCATAACCATTCGCACAATAAACATACACCCTATCATGGACAATTTTCCACTGATCCCCCTTGTGATCTTTGGTTTGAAGGGTACTGATTTTAGCAGCCAAAGGAGCTTGCTCCAAAAAAGTAACGTGTAGTGTCTTGGGATCTAGGCCGGCATCCTCCGCCAAAAAAGGATTGTCTAGCACCTCTTGGAAATAAGCTTGAGAACGCACCAATACGGGAACTTTATAGCCATATTTCTCCTTTATAGCAACAGACAAATCCTGTGCAGCAGTTGGTTGCTTATCCAATGCAAATTTTAGATTACCCGATTGGATATAACTTTGTACTTGCTGCCAACCTAATCCCTCACAAAGGGTTCGCAAGTCGGCCATAGGCAATTTATTTTTTCCACTAACATTGATACCACGTAGAAGGGCTATGTAGAACATTGGTGCTTTTTTATGTAAAAAAATTAGAGGAGCGCAAGCCAATAAATAGCAGCTAGGATTTAAGATTTATTAAAATTATACATTCTTACCCATGTTTCCAACTACTTCTTATTTAGAATACGAACAAAACGCCCCCCAAAATGGCAAGCATATACTAGCCACTATTCGAGGCGAAAATATCATTGTTTACCAAGCCTACCGTCCTAGTATTGGGCAATATGCACTAAAGCACCAAAAATTTGGGGGCGATTTTAAACTAACCCGAATGAGCTGGATCAAGCCCAATTTCTTGTGGATGATGTACCGCTCGGGCTGGGGGCAAAAAGAAGGACAAACTTACGTACTTGGGGTAGAAATTCCCCTCCGATTTTTTGTAGAAATACTCAATGAAAGTGTAGTTTCCTCGTACAAAAAGCACCTTTATCCCGAACGAGCAGACTGGCAGGCTGCAGTAGCCAATAGCGATGTACGCTTGCAATGGGATCCCGACCACCATCCCAATGGCGCAAAACTAGAACGCAAAGCCGTGCAATTGGGTTTACGGGGCGAATTTATCAGGCGATATGCCCAAGAAGAAGTGGTGGCCATCTATGATATGCGCCCATTCATTGCCCAACAATTACCACACTTGAAAAATAAAGATTGGAAGGCACTGCAAATTCCTCAAGAGCAAGTGCTGGAATTGGAGGGGGTAAAGCCTGCTTTTTGGCAGTAGGGGAGTGTAAGGGGGAGGCAATTTGCCTAAGAAGCTATGCCCACAGATTGAAGTTCCTTTTTCTCTTGCAAAGCAAGCATCATCTGCCCAGCAATGGCTTCTATTACAGGAACAGTTACCGAATTTCCCGCTACTTTTCGTACTTGGGTATAAGGTATGTTGATAATAAAATCTTCAGGAAAACCTTGCAATCGCAGCATTTCTCTACCCGTTAGTCTTCTTATACCATTTACAACCAAATAATTATAACTGCCACCAGCTCTCAAGGCACAGGAGTAAGGCAATGCAGAGATATTGCCAGCAATATTTTCATGCCAAATAGACGGGTAGGGAGGATTGGGCTTTACGGCCTTTCTTCTTTTTTCTTTTAGCTTTTCTGATAGAAAAAAGTTCTCAGGCACATTTTCATCCTTTTCCAAAAAATCTGCTAGAGGTTTGTAAGGTCTAATAGGCTTAGGGAAGCTAAAGGCAATAGATTCCAAGAATCCAACAATATAAATTCGCTCTCTTTTTTGAGGAATTCCATAGTCTAAGGTATTGAGTACTTGATGGTAGACCGTATAGCCTAGATTTTTTAATTTTTCGAGGATAACCCCTAAAGTACGCCCTTTGTCGTGAGTTCGCAGCCGCTTTACATTTTCCAATAAAAAAGCTTTTGGTTTTTTTTCTTTTAAAATGGCTTCAATATTAAAAAAGAGTGTTCCTCTAGTATCAGCAAAACCAAGCTGTTTGCCTGCAATACTAAAGGGTTGGCAAGGAAAGCCAGCCAGCAGAATATCATGATCGGGTATATACTGAGGCGCAATGTCATTTATATCACCATAAGGCTTTTCCCCAAAGTTCGCTTCATACATTTTTTGAGCATGTTTGTCCCATTCTGAAGTAAATACAGTTTTGCAACCATGTGCTTCAAAACCCAGTCTGATTCCTCCAATACCTGCAAAAAGGTCTATTATTTTTAAGTTGTCAGCCATGCCTTATATTTTCTCAAAAATATGGATTTAGTGTCGTTAAAAACAAAAAACAAAAAGCAACTGCAAGCCTATAAGCCGAATTCTGTTTTTGACACGTAAGCATCAAAACCCCATCATTTATCTAGGCTCAACATCACTATTGAGCTCTATCTGCCTACCCTCCAACACAAGCGAGCAACCTGCTGACTGCCGAGGCAATCGTGTTGGTATACATGGCATTTCAACGCACAAGGTTTATCCCCTGCCCATGTTGCCATAGGCAAGCGTGCGCTCTTACCGCACGTTTTCACCCTTACCCCAGATGTGGGGCGGTAATTTTCTGTGACACTTGCTGTATTCTGACTAATCAGAACCCCATCCGTTAGATGGTGTGCTGCTCTGCGTTGTTCGGACTTTCCTCATTTCCGATTGAATCGAAACCGCGATAGGGCAGCTTGCAGTTGCGTCTACAAAGGTAGTGTATTTTAGGAGAAAAAGGAATAAGCAAAAGCAATGTGCAGAATATATCTTTTACATTTTTAAAAGTGCAAAAATTACAATAAAAAGACCATTTTTCAACAGCTTTTACAGGGTTTTATTGTTATATAAATAACAAAAAGAGATAGCTGTGGGGCAATATTAGATAGAAGCGATAGATGTACCGAACAAGTCTAGAACTATTCTAAATAAAAATAGAGTTTAAATATCCATTAACATAGGTTGCAAAATTGCTGTTGAATAGATATTTTGCAAGATATAGCGCAAATTAATGACTTGGTGTTGTTAAAACAGTTCTTTTTTATTAAACAGAACAGCACTGCGAACACATTGGATTATTCCGCCCAACACTTAATATTTAAAACTAAAATTATTTTTACAACATGAAGTGGATTGTAAACTTTTTATTGTCTTCTATTGGCAGAAAGCTTATCATGTCGCTAACAGGATTGTTCTTATGTCTATTCTTGGTAGTCCACATGGTTGGTAACCTACAACTATTCGTTAGTACTGAGGGCTTCTCAGATGGCTATCAATTCAATATGTATGCTTACATGATGACGCATAACCCTCTGATTAAGTTAGTCTCTTATGGAAATTACTTCTTTATTTTGCTTCATGCCATACAAGGTATTTTGATTTCTGTTCACAACAAGAAAGCAAAAGGGCCTCGTTATGAAGGGAAAGAAATTTCAGATACCGATGCAAAATTAGCTTCTCGCAATATGATTGCATTAGGATTGCTAATTTTTGCTTTTATCGGCTTACACCTATGGCAGTTTTGGGCTCAAATGCACTTTGGAGAAGTTCCATACATCCAAGAACTAACAGCAGACGGAGATAAGGTAAAAGACTTGTACATGCTTGTAAAGGCGGCTTTTGCCAATCCTTTGAATGTGATTTTTTACCTCGTTTCTTTGGCAGCATTGAGCTTGCACCTTTTGCATGGTTTCTGGAGTGCTTTTCAGACTACAGGATTGAACAACAAAAAATACTCGCCTATTATTAGAGCATTGGGTATTGGTTATGCTGTCTTGATCCCATTGGGCTTTGCTACCATGCCTATTTACTTTTATTACCTTGCTCAAGTGACTCCTTCCTAATTGGAGGAAGCTTATTTAGCTGTTAGAGTAGATGATGACAACAGTTTAGGCACTGTACTCCTACTCGTCCTATTTATTTAATTTGAACAAAATTCATTCTAATTGTATGGAAAAGCTTCAGTCAAATGTACCAGAAAGCGCAACGTTGGCAGAAAAATGGACAGAATACCGTTCGACAATGCCATTAGTTGCTCCAAATAATAAACGTAATATTGAAATTATTGTCGTTGGTACTGGTTTAGCAGGTGCTTCTGCTGCCGCTACCCTTGGCGAATTAGGTTATCGTGTCAAGGCACTTTGTTTTCATGATAGCCCACGTCGTGCACACAGTATTGCTGCCCAAGGAGGTATCAATGCTGCCAAAAATTACCAAAACGATGGTGACTCTGTTTACCGTCTATTTTATGATACCGTCAAAGGGGGCGATTATCGTTCTCGTGAGGCCAATGTACACCGTTTAGCAGAGGTTTCTCGCAATATTATTGACCAGTGTGTGGCACAAGGAGTGCCGTTTGCAAGAGAATACGGAGGTAGTTTGGCCAACCGTTCTTTTGGTGGGGTGCAAGTATCTCGTACTTTTTATGCTCGTGGTCAAACTGGTCAGCAGTTGTTGATTGGTGCTTATAGTGCCCTCTCTAGACAAATTTCTCTAGGCAATGTAGAAATGTACAATCGCCATGAGATGTTGGATTTGGTAGTGGTAGAGGGCAAAGCACGTGGTATCATTGCCCGTAATTTGCTTACAGGTAAGTTGAAGCGTTTTGGCGCACATGCTGTCGTATTGGCTTCTGGTGGTTATGGCAATGTGTATTATTTGTCTACCAATGCAATGGGTTCTAATGTTACCGCTGCTTGGACAGCACACAGACGTGGAGCTTATTTTGCCAATCCTTGTTTCTGCCAAATTCACCCTACTTGTATTCCGGTATCGGGCGATTATCAGTCTAAGTTGACCTTGATGTCAGAATCTTTGCGGAACGATGGACGTGTTTGGGTGCCCAAGCACAAAAAAGATGTAGAGTTATTGCGTCAAGGAAAAATGAAACCTACCGATTTGGCAGAGGAGGACAGAGATTATTACCTAGAGCGTATTTATCCTTCTTTTGGTAACTTAGTGCCACGTGATGTGGCATCAAGAGCGGCCAAGTATCGTTGTGATGATGGGCATGGAGTAGGGCCAACAGGTTTATCGGTTTACCTAGATTTTGCAGCAGCTATTGAGCGTTATGGTCATTCAGAGGCGGTATCTAATGGATTAAACAACCCTAGTGATGAAGAAATTAAGCGTTTGGGACGTGCGGTAGTAGAGAAAAAGTATGGCAACCTTTTCCAGATGTATGAAAAAATTACAGGAGAAGATCCTTATTACACGCCTATGCGTATTTACCCCGCTATCCATTATACCATGGGTGGTGTTTGGGTTGATTATAACTTACAGACATCTGTACCCGGTTTGTTTGCTACAGGAGAGGCGAACTTCTCCGATCACGGTGCCAACCGCTTGGGGGCATCTGCCTTGATGCAAGGTTTGGCCGATGGTTATTTTGTATTGCCCTATACTATTGGTGTTTTCTTGAGCAAAGAAATTCGTACACCAATGACGGATGTGAACAGCCCAGAATTTGAAGAAGCCGAGCAAAATGTTCGGGATAGAATTCGCAAATTGTTAAGCATCAAAGGCAAGCGTTCTGTAGAGTCTTTTCATAGAGAATTGGGAGTAGAGATTATGTGGGAATATTGCGGTATGTCTCGTAGTGCAGAGGGCTTGAAAGAAGGGCGTGCAAAAGTAAAAGATTTGTACCAACGCTTCTGGAGCGAGGTGTTTATTCCACACACAGACCCAGATGGCGAGGAATTTAATCCAGAACTAGAAAAAGCCTTGCGTGTAGCTGATTTTATAGAGTTGGGTGAGTTGATGATGGTAGATGCCTTAGATAGAAATGAATCTTGTGGAGGGCATTTCCGTGAGGAATATGCAACTCCCGAAGGAGAAGCTGTTCGTAATGATAAAGATTACGCCTATGTTTCTGCATGGGAATACACAGGAGCAGGCAATGACCCTGTTTTGCACAAGGAGGAGTTGGAGTTCAAGGATATTGAATTAAAAACACGTTCTTACAAGTAGAAAACTTCTTGTAGTGCTACTTGCTTAAATTTTTTCTTTAAAAAAAATAATAGAGACTTATGGCTCACGGAGATATAAAAGTAAACCTGTTTGTTTGGAGACAGGCTGGTGAGAACGATCCCAATGCTGGAATTCGCTCTTATCCTAATATAGCTATCAATACACACATGTCATTCTTAGAAATGCTAGACGTATTGAATGCACACATTATTGATAATATTTCACAATATCCAGAAGGCCCTGTGGCTTTTGAACACGATTGTAGAGAAGGTATTTGTGGTTCTTGTAGTTTGGTTATCAATGGTCGCCCTCATGGCCCCATGAAAGGAACCACTGCTTGCCAATTGCACATGCGCCACTACAATGATGGAGACGATATATACATCGAACCATTTAGAGCGGCTGCTTTTCCAGTGGTCAAAGACTTGGTTGTAGATAGAAGTGCCTTTGATAGAATTATCCAATCTGGTGGATATATTTCTGTAAATACAGGTGGAGCACCTGACGGTAACGCCATTCCTGTATCTCAGGAGGCATCTACAGAAGCAATGGACGCAGCAACTTGTATTGGTTGTGGTGCCTGTGTGGCTGCTTGCCCCAATGCTTCGGCTATGCTCTTTACTTCTGCCAAAGTATCGCACTTGGCTATCTTGCCTCAAGGCGAATCAGAAGCACAAAAACGGGTAAAGCGTATGGTAGCACAGATGGACAAAGAAGGATTTGGTTACTGTTCTAACATTGGAGCTTGTGAAGCAGAATGTCCCAAGGAAATTTCTATCGAAAATATTGCCCGTATGAATCGCCAGTATTATGGTGCTGTGGTAGGAAAAGAATAAACAGAATACAACAGAGAAGCCTAAAGCTTCTTGCCAAAATACCAATGCTTTTATCCTTATAGGGTAAAAGCATTTTTTTGGTATGATGGAAGCAATTCCTTGAGTTAGGGCAAAAAAAAAGAGAGAACTATAGGGGAGTCTCTCTTTTGGTTCCTTTATGGAATTTTACATAACCAAGTCACAAATATTAGTGGGGTTGTTTGTGACAAATTTGAATGGCGATTACTATAAACCATTCTCTTGTATTACTATTGCTCATTTAGGGTAAAATAATAACAATATCAATCAACTTTAGAACATCATAAGCTTATGTTTGGAGGATGCTCACAAGTAATAAGTAGTTGTATTGTTATCACTCAAAAATGATAGAAATAGACGCTAATAGTTCCTATTCTGTTTCTATGACAAGCACTTGTTCTAAAGGTTGGAATTACCATAACATTTTTTTAAGTTTTTTTTCAAAAAAAGCTGGGTAACACAAAAAGGCCACTATAGGGCATACAAAAAGGGAAGATTTCCTCCTAAATCTTCCCTAGTGTCTTTTCTAACGAAAAGAATTTCATTCAATCGAAACTAATAGCGGTATCTATTGTAATGTAAGATTGAATTATACATATAGTATCGTACTACAATACAAAGCCCTCCAGCTTTGTATCGTCCTAGACGACAATGGAACGTTGCAAATGGTTGCAAGCGATTTCAAAAAATGTTATTTTTTTTATTCTGATTAAGAATTACCTTTCTTTCGTTTTGTTTTAGTCTTATTATAAAGGCTTAGTGTAGCTTTTTGAACAACTTTTCTTAGGAATTTATTGGTCTGAAAAGTTACGTGTGCGTCACTACCTACCATGATCCTACTTTTCTTTTTTTCAATGCCTTTGATGATTATTTGAGCTGCTTTTGAAGCAGGTGTGCGGAACATTTTTATTTGGCTCTTAGCATCCTTTTCACTAATGTTGCGCCCATTTTTTAGAATATTTGTTTTAATGCCTCCCGGATGTACACAGGAAACGACTACCCCCGATTGGTTGTTTTGTTCTTCTAGGAATAACGCCTCTGAAAAACCTCTTACAGCAAATTTGGAAGCATTGTAGGAGGTTTGGCTTGGTACGCCAATCATTCCAAAAATACTAGAAAGATTAACTAAGCTGCTTTCTTGTTGTTGACGCAAGTAAGGCAAAAAGCTTTTTGAACCATAAATTACGCCCCAAAAATTAATATTCATCAACCAATGAAAATCCTCTGTAGTCATTTCTGTAAACTCTGTATTTCCTTGTACTACACCAGCATTATTGATTAACACATCTACACGTTGATAATGTGCATAAACAGCGTCGGCAAATGCTTGCATAGCTGATTCATTACCTACATCAAATGCACGGCTAAATACTTGAGTGCTACTGGATAAGGCTTCTGTTGCTGCTTGAAGATTGGCTTCATTGACATCATTGAGTGCTAATAACGCACCCTTTTTGGCAAACTCCTCTGCCAATGCTAGACCGATGCCCGACCCAGCACCAGTAATGACTACTACCTTATTTTTAAATGCTTTCATGAACTTTCTAATTATAGGTGATGCGAAGATATTGCTTTCTAAAAAAGCAAAAAAAACGAAGTGTCTAAGTATAAAAAAAGGCATTTTTGAGTTACTCAAAAATGCCCCTTTCAACTAATCAGCTATGATCTTATTTTTTCTCCAAGGTTTGGCGGATATACTTTTCAATGGCCATAGTCATAGAAGGTGTATCAGGCGTAGGGGCTTCTATGTCCAAGGTTAAACCTCTATCTAGTACTGCTTGTGCTGTTGTTTTACCAAAGGCCGCAATACGTGTATTATTTTGTTTAAAATCAGGAAAGTTATCATACAAAGAATCTAAACTCAATGGACTAAAAAAGACTAAAATGTCATAAAACACATTTTCCAAGTCAGAAATGTCGCTACTTGCAGCTAGATACATGGTTGATTCACTGTAGTCAAAACCATTTTCTTCCAAGAAGGTTGCAAAATTGCGTCCCCCCATATTAGAACAAGGCAACAAGAATTTTTCTTTCTTCTTGTATTTGGTCAAAAAAGGTTTGAGGTCGGCTAATGTACGCTTGCCAAAAAACACTTTGCGCTTGCGATAAACAATGTGTTTTTGTAGATACAAAGCAACAGCCTCTGATTTGCAAAAATATTTTAAATCAGTTGGTACTTTGTAGCGCATTTCATCACACAATCTAAAAAAATGATCTACAGCACTCTTGCTAGTCAAGATAATAGCCGTGTACTCCTCTAAGTTGATTTTCTGCTTTCTAAATTCCTTGGCAGTTACTGGCCTAACCTCTGTAAAAGGACGATAATCTATTTGTAAACCAAACTTTTCAACGAGCTTATCGTAAGGCGCTCGGTTATTTGAAGTGGTTAGTTGCGTCACCAAAATGTTTTCCACTTTGTTTAGACGATCTTGTGTATTTGTTGCCATTCAGATTTGTTACTTTCTCGTAGAAGCAGTAGCTCATGATTTAAAACACCAATGTTAATAACTTCTACAAAACATACAATAGTTTTAGCAAAATTAGCACAGGGGCTATTTCGACGGCACAAAGGTACATAATAAAATGGAACTTTCGAAATAAAATTAAACTAGCGGCAGCAGTTAATCCCTTTAATGTACGGTAAATATAGATTAGACCTAAGAGTATAACACTGATAGAAAGGGCTAGATACTGTAATTGGGCAGGCATGTAGGCAACAAGAAACAACAAAGGGAGCAAAATAAAACCCAAGGCTTTGTTGGTGCTTAAGACAATAAAATTGTACGTGTCAATTTCTTGGTGACAAGGCAAGATGAATGATAACACTTTGAGTTGCAGATGTTTTAGTAGATAAACACAGGCCACCCCCAAAATAAACAACAACAACATCCCAAAACTATTAAAAGGGTTGTCGGCTTGGAGAATGTCTACTGCTAGGAATAGAAAGGTGCCCATATTAATAACAAAAAGCAAATAACTAGCAAGGCTCTCTATCTTGAAAAAACCTGTTTGTTCCCGTTGTACATTTTTATTGGCACTAGTACTCAAAAATGCTTGAAATATTAGTTGAACATCGCGTGGGTACACGGCTACCAGCATGGCAACAAAAGATAAAACGCCTAATAAAAAGAAGATGAGCCACTGAGTATTTTGGTCTTCCTTGCCACTTTTACTAGCAAACAGTTGGTCAAAAATCGAAGCCCCTTCTTTTTGTCGTTTTTCCTTGGTTGTTTTTTGACGACTCTTATCACCCCTTGGCAATGCAAAGGGATTATCCGATTCATCAATATCAAAAATATTGTCATTGTAGTATTTGCGTGGTAGCTTGCTTTGTAGTACCTTGAACGAAGTCGTAAAGTAAGACAGACTAGTGGCCTTGGCAATATCTGTACTAGGGAATAGCTTGGGTGCTGTAGATACTTGTGTACGTGGCAATACTGGTCTTGGTTTGGGGGCTGCCCCAAGGCTATCTTGAGCCAATAGGCTAGAAGCACATAGTAACCAAGTTAGGAGCAACAGGCTCCAGTTTTTGTAGTGAAGTAGGAGATTTGGAAGACTAGTCAACAAAAGTAGACAATTTGTAAAAGTTCGCTAATGGGATGTCCATGCTTTGGCAAATGTACTAAATTAAGCCTTTATACTAAGATTCCCTTCTACATTTTAATCAAGAAGATAAAGTATTTTTAACCAGTTGGTTTTTTAGGATGACAGAACAAGCACTTTTGCAAGCTAATGATACTGCAATTATTGCCTTTTTGGAACAATTGAATAGTGATGAGATTAACAATTATCGACATGCCTTGGTATTGTTGTGGCAAGTACATTCCGAACCCCATATTAAAGAACGGGCACAACAATTATTAGAGCAACAATTAGCAATTGAAGAAATGCAAACCATTGTAAAGACGTTCTCTATTTTTGACTCTATCATCAGTTATTTACCTTGGGCGGGGGATTACAAAAACTTGCAACAGCAAAATTATTATGCTTTTGAAAGCGGGAAAGAACCTTATGAAACCTTGCTAATTGACTCACCTATCTTGGTAGAGCAGTACTTGGATTTGGGGCGACGGTTGTACAAAATGTTTGATTTGTTACCCGAGGCCAAATCCTGTTTTGAAAGCATTCTAACACGCAACCCCAAACAAGCAGAGGCATTGTATGCCCTTGGTCGTTTGGTAGAACAGGAAGGTGATTATGACTTGGCATTATTGTATTATGAACAATGTATAGAACAAGACCAAGCGCATGTATATGCACACTTGCAAGCGGGTATTTTGCAGATGGAACAAGAGGAAGCTTACGAAAAAGCTATTGAGCATTATCAAGTGGTATTAGAAATAGAGCCTTTTATGACAGAAACCCATGTGCAAATGGCGAAGGCACATCGTGGGTTAGGAGATTTGAGCCGAGCCAAACAGTTTATTGATATTGCTTTGGATATTAATTCTTACCAAGAAGACGCATTAAACCTACAGGGGTGGATACAGTGGAAAGATGAACAAAAGGTAGAGGCGGCCTTGGCCACGTTTGAGCAAGGTGCCGATCATCCAATTCACGGTGATAGCGGCTTGCTCTTAGCCAGTTTGGGGCGTTTGCACCAAGAACAGATGGGCGACATGGACAAAGCTCGTATTTATTATGAAAAGTCGTTGGCTGCCAATCTCAAGCAACAAGAAACCTTGCAGCATTTGATGCAATTGTTAGAAGAACACTACCAAGATTATGGGGCTATGGCACAATATTATGAACGTTATTTGGAACAGGTACCCAAGGACCCCACTATTCGCACTAATTATGCCTCCTTTCTAATCAAATATCTCAACGACTATTACACCGCCAAGGAGCAAATAGAAAAAGCATTGGCTTTAGATGAGGACTTTCCGCCTGCTGTAACACTGTCTTTGCAAATTAGCCAACATTTTGGAGAGGACAGCACTCCAGAGCAAGTGTTTGTGGTGGAGGACGAGGACGATGACGACGATGACGACGATGATTTTGTAGGTGGTGGTGCTGCTGGTGATAATTAAGCCGATTATGAAAATTGCTTGGTGGGTTTTTATGGGTGTATGGATAGGCGCAATGCCTTGGTGCAGGGCACAGTCTACAGGGGTAGAGGTAAGCTATCAGGGTGGGTACAATATTCCCATTCATCCACGTTACCCTGCCGTGCAGCAATTGGCACAAGGGGTAGAAATTGCCGTATTGCACCAAGCCAAACAAGAACGACTATGGGCAGTGCTGCACAAACGCCCCCAAATTGCTTATTTGTTGGGGGTTCAGACGTTGGGCAATGACCACGTATTGGGGCAGGCTTTTTATGCCGTGCCGAGCCTCAATTTTCGGGTGTTTCGATTGGGAAAATTTGAAGGACAATTCAGAATCGGTTGGGGACTGGCTTATCTTAGCCAATCGTTTCACAGTATTTATAATCCCTCCAATATTGTGATGGGTTCTAGGTGGAATGCCTGTGCAACAGTGCGGTTCTTGGCTCGTTATGCTATTACGCCTGCTTGGCGTATTGTTTTGGGTATGAACGCCACCCACTATTCCAATGGTGGTTTTGTAACGCCCAATTTGGGGATTAATATTCCTGCCCTCCAAGTGGGGGTGCAGTATGAATGGGGGCAAGCCATTGCCACAAGGGATACTTTTCGGCAGCAATTTTTATCGGCTTTGCCGCCTTATGCCAAGGGCGTTCGGCCGTTTGTGCGAGTGGCTTTGGGCGGTACCGAAATCGCCACCAGCCAAGGAGTGAAGTACCCTATTTATGGCATCACATTGGGCGTTTCCAAATTACTAGCTAGAACCAGCAAATTGCGTTTGGCGGTCGATTATTTGTACAATACAGCTCCTAGAGCATTTGACCAGCATCAGGGGCTTAGGATATTGCAGCATTGGGATTATGCCCGGCTTAGTATTATGGCTGGGCACGAATTGTTGTTTGGGCATTGGGGTTTATTGAGCAATCTTGGCGTTTACCTCAATAATCATAGATTGCAGCGCAGTTTGTTGACGGCCGAATTGGGCTTTAATTTTTATAGTCGCAATTATTTGAAGCAGCAAGGGCAACAATTTTGGTTGGGCTGTCATGTGCGTACGTATGGGGGCGAGGCAGAGTTTGTACAGGTGGTATTGGGTTTTCAGTGGTAATAATCGACTTATTGGTAGGTTGCGGATAAGAACAGGGGAATAATTCTCTGCAAAAAATCTCCTTTATCTTACAAATCCTTATTTTTGCATTTCCATTCTAAGAAAAAAACTAAAAAAATAAACATGGCCACGAAGTCAATTATTTATAAAACAAGAGAAGAAATCGAATTGATGCGCCAAAGTGCCTTGATGGTGTCCAAAACATTGGGCTTAATGGCCGAGCATATTGAGCCGGGGGTAACAGGGTTGGCCTTGGATAAATTGGCCGAGGAATTTATTCGGGACAATGGGGGCGAACCAGGCTTTTTGGGTATGTATGAATATCCACACACGATTATGGTCAGCATCAATGAGGCGGTGGTACACGGAATGCCTAGTGAACGTGCTATCCAAGATGGGGATGTGGTTTCTATAGATTGTGGGGTGTTTATGAATGGCTTTTTTGGCGATCATGCTTATACGTTTGCTGTGGGCAATGTGGATCCTAAGGTCAAGAAACTATTAGACGTAACGCTAGAGAGTTTGTACTTGGGCGTAGATCAGTGTCGTGCAGGCAATAGAGTAGGGGATATTGGGTACACCATTCAGCAGCATACCGAAAAACATGGTTATGGGGTGGTCAAGGAATTGGTGGGGCATGGCCTTGGGCGTGATTTGCACGAAGAACCACAAGTGCCTAATTTTGGCCGCAGAGGGCGTGGCAAGATGCTCAAGGACGGAATGGTCTTGGCTATCGAGCCTATGATTAATTTGGGCACGGCCCGAGTAAGACAACTAGCCGATGGCTGGACAATTGTAACCAGAGATGGCAAGGCTTCTGCTCACTTTGAGCATGATGTGGCTATTGTGGATGGCAAACCAGAATTGTTGTCTACCTTTGATTATGTCAAAGAGGCGTTAGCTAAAAAAGGAATTACTACTTAAATGCTAGTAGCAATAGAATAGCAATGGTCTTTACTGAGCTGGTAGAGACCATTTTTGTTTGTATTTTAACAAAAATATTTCCGTACAGGACAACAACCAAGCATGAAAAAAGCATACATTTTAGGAACTTGCAACACGTGTAAGCGTATTTTGTCTGAAATTGACAGCAGTGGAATGGAGGTGCAGGATGTTAAGCAAAAAGCCTTGACAGCAGCAGAAGCCGAGCAATTAGCCAAGCTATCTGGTTCTTATGAATCCTTGATAAATCGTAGAGCCACCAAGTACCGAGAGCAAGGAATTAAGGATAAAAACTTAACAGAAGAGGAGTACAAAGCACTATTATTGTCTCATTATACCTTCTTAAAACGGCCTGTATTTGTATTGGACGATACCATTTTTGTAGGCAATGCCAAAAAAACAGTGGCTGCTCTGCAAGACTATTTGGCTAGTCATTAAGCCCTAGGTATCACAACCTTATTGCTCCTGCAATCGTTTATGGATAGACTTTGGTATTAAACTTTTAGCATCAATTTGAAAAAGATAGATCAACTCTTAATTAGAAGCTTTATTCCACCTTTGCTTATATGGACATTGGTGGCGATGTTTATTTTTAATATGCAGTTTTTGTGGAAGTATATTGATGATATTATAGGCAAGGGAGTAGATGTATCTATTATTTTGGAATTGTTGTTTTATCAATCTCTAGCCATGATTCCTAGAGCCATGGTGTTTGGGGTATTGATTGCTTCGGTAATGACCTTGGGCAATTTGGCCGAGCATTATGAGTTGGCAACGATGAAATCAGCAGGAATTTCCTTGTTTAGAGTAATGTTGCCCCTCATCTTTTTTGCCATATTCTTATCTGGCGTTTCTTTCCTGTTTTCGGATCGGCTCATTCCCATTACTGCCCTCAAGTTCAAATCTACCTTGCACGATATTCGGAATCAAAAACCAGCACTATCCTTTAAGGAAGGCCAATTTAATGATGATTTCCAAAAAGTATCGATTTATGTAGAGAAGAAGGCGGCCAATGGCAAGGTGCTTCAAGGGGTCAAAATTTATGACCATACCACCACTACAGGCTACAAGGGTCAAACCAATGCTGTGGCTGGCAAGTTGTTTTATACCAAAGATACGGCAGAAACCACCATCAAGGTGTCTATCAAGGACAGTAATTCTGATACTACTATTCTCAAAGATACTTCGGTCAAAAGAAGCTACTTGGTCGTAAAATTGGAAAATGGCACCCGTTATGAAGAGTTGGATCCAGATGTCGATCGCCCAGCAGCTTACCCGCATGTAGAGATGAATTTTGATTCCTACACCACCTTGTTTGATATGAGTGAGTTTGAATTTAATCAAACAGACAAAGAACTATTCAAAGGGCATTATAGCTTATTAACCACCAAACAATTGCTTGAAGCGATTGATTCGCTGTACAAGAGGCGAAAGGAGCGTTTTGAATTGTTGAAACGGAATGCTGATGGGATGTTTCACTTTAGGCGAGTGGGACTTACACTAGAGGAAAAAGATACCTTGCCCGATATTTCTACTCGGCATCTGAAGCATTACTACCCTCCCAAGGTAAAAAAAATGCCCCAATTGGTCTTGGATTCTACTATGGAGCATTTTTATACCTTGATTCCACCCACCAAGAAGGAATACATTTATCAGCGTGCTGTGGGTTTTTGTCAGAACATCAAAGGACAAGCATCGGGCCTGAAAACGTATATCAAAACTAACAAGCGTATGCACGCAGAGCATGAAAATGAAGTGCATCAAAAACTCTCTTACGCATTGGCCTGTTTGTTATTTTTGTTTATTGGTGCGCCAATGGGGGCTATTATCAGAAAAGGTGGTTTTGGCTGGCCCATTTTGGTGGCCTTGAGCTTTTTTATGACTTTTTTTGTGTTGTATTTGGTTGGAGAACGTTTGGCTAAAAGTGCATCTATTACGGTTTGGATTGGCTCTTGGTTGCCGAATTTGGTGTTGGCTCCTTTTGGGCTTTTGCTGACCTATATGGCCTTGTATGATGCTCGAATTATTAGTTTGGATAAGTTGAAACGTTTGTTGAGCAAATTAAGATTATTATTCTCATGAAAAAACAAGAAACGACCACTCCTGCATTGACCAAGGAAAACAGATACATACAGGCCAAGATTGATGCCTTTGTTGCGGATAATCGTTGGTATATTGGCTGTTTTCTGTTTTTGTGGGGAATGGCTTGCTACTTGCTATTTGGTGTGGTTGAGAAGGGCGATATAATTTTGTTTTTTGCCAATCACAGAACCCCTTTTCTCAATGATTTTTTCCTTTTTTGTACCCATATAGGAGAGGGCTATGTCTATGTGCTTGCTACCATCTTTTTGTTGTTTGTAGGCTATTCTAGGAGTGCCGCTATTTTTGTGAATGCCTTTTTGGTATTGTTGATTAGCCATGGACTCAAGAATTTTTTTGAGCATGAACGCCCCAAACGTTATTATGATAATTTGCTAAACCAACCCGATTTGCCCAATTATGTACCCAATGTGGAATTATTGGACGGCTGGACCACCAGTTTTCCGTCAGGACACACTACTTCTGCCTTTGCTTTTTATACGCTTATTGCTTTTTTTATTCCCAATAAATGGGCAAAATTATTGTGCTTACTTTTAGCAACCTTGGTAGGTTTGTCACGCATGTACTTGGTGCAGCATTTCCTAAAAGATGTGACTACAGGGATGCTCACGGGGTTTTTGATTGCCATGGTGGTGTATTGGGGACATGCTATGCTCTCGCCTGCTTTTACACACAAGCGGTTGAATCTTCGTAGATAATCTTTTTGTTATACAAAAAACAAAACGCCTACCTCTTCAAGTTTAGAGGTAGGCGTTTTATCATTAAGATGTTATTGGTTTAACCTTCATTCTTCAAATTACCAAGCCCAATTTTGTCTTTTTGAGGAATTTTGGATGTTTCACGGCTCAAACGATTGATTTCATCGGCCATCATATTGCCTTCCATGAGTTGTTGTTGTAGATTTTGCAGGGTACCAGGAGAATAAGGAACAATGATAGAACTGTTTTTCTCTCCAATATCTTTGATGGTATCATAATGTTGTGTCAACAGTACAAATTGCATAATTTCAATAGGCGAAACATCATTGAGCGTATTGCTAAAGTCCTCTACCGAATCCGCAAAACCTTTGATAATGGCCAAACGCTGTTCAGCAACCCCTTCCCCTTGTAGACGTTTGGATTCTTTGTCGGCCTCAGCATCTTTGATACGAGCAATTTTACGCCCTTCAGCATCTTCAAAAATAGCCTCTTTGTTGCGCTTGGCAGCATTAATTCTATTCATAGATTCTTTCACCATGGCATCGGGGTCAATGTCCGTGATGAGCGTCTGCACAATTCTATAACCGTATTTTTCCATGTGCTCCGACAATTCTGCTTTTACGGCCGTAGCAATATCATCCTTGCGGGAGAAAACATCGTCCAATTCCAATTTGGGTACTTCGGCACGTACTGTATCAAAGATATAAGAAGAAATTTGGCTATAAGGATCATCCAATTCATAGAAAGCCTCCTTAACTTTGTTACGCATAATTTGTACATGAACAGACACCTGCAACTTAACAAAAACGTCATCTTTTGTTTTAGTTTCGATATGAATGTCTAGTTGTTGTACCTTTAGGTTAACGGTTCCGGCCACCGTTTCTAAGAATGGAACACAAAAGTTGATTCCAGGATGCAAAATCCTAGAGAAACTACCAAATCGTTGCACAATTTTGGCGGTTTTTTCTTGTACTACTTTTACCGTAGAAAAGAAAATAAAAGCGATTATGGCCAAAGCCATTATTAAGGTCACAGCGGATGCACTCATGTTATAATAGGTATTTTAGAAGCGTTATAAATAAAAGTTCTCTGTCGAACTCTGTCTGAATATTTTTAGTTTTATTAAAAAGAGAATAAAAGCCTATTGAGTTTAATAAACGTACACTAGTTTATTCCCTTTTCATTCAATATAATAATTAATGCGGAACAGGATTTAAGAGTTCCCAATAAAAATAAAAATATGCGTCAGATTGTAGTTTTATTAGCACTATTAGCTGCTTTTGTAATGGCTTGTAACACTTCTACCCCCCCCAATCCCCAACCTCCTGCTACAGAAGCCTCTGGCTCTGAACCACCCAAGCCATCAGGGCCATCAGGAGCATTGGTGTATCGTGAACGCTGTGTTACTTGTCATGGAGCCAATGGCCGAATGGGCAATAATGGGGCAAAATTATTACCAGAGTCGCCACTTAATGTGGCCCAACGCATAGAAATAGTGACCCATGGGCGCAACATCATGCCTGCTTTTGAAGACATGCTCACCCCAGAAGAAATTGAAGCGGTTGTACAATTTACAATGACGTTAAAGTAGAGCTGTTCGATGCGTTCTGTAGACTTAATCACCACACATTGCCGTTTGCGTTTGCCACATCCCAATGATAGCCACAGTATTCAACGCTATTATTTGAACAATCGAGACTTTTTCAAGGCTTGGTTGCCTACTTACGCCAGCAGGCGTTTTGAATTGGATTACATTACCGAACATACCACCCATTTATTACAGCAGTATCTAAAAGGTGATACATTGCCACTATTGGTGTTAGGAAGGCGTTCCAATCGTTTGTTGGGACGTATTAATTATACCAAAATTCAACGTGGAAATTTACAAGCTTGCTTTTTGGGCTATCAAATCAATGAAGAAGACACCGGCAAAGGTTTGATGACAGAAGCCTTGAGAGCGAGCAATCAGTATGTGTTTGATGTATTGCATTTGCATAGAATCAATGCCTACATCATGCCACACAATGCCCCTTCTATACGGGTAGCCGAAAAACTAGGTTTTGAGCAAGAAGGATTGGCCAAAGCTGTCTTGAAAATAGATGGAGCTTGGCGCGATCATTGGTCGTACACGCTTATCAATCCAGCACATTTATGAGGTATCCTGTTTATATAGCGCCTTGGATGCAGCAGATTTTATTGCCCCATGCACAATGCCGTAAGGAAAGTACACAGCCCACCCTGTATTTGACCTTTGATGATGGCCCCATTCCTGAAGTTACGCCTTGGGTCTTGGGGCAGTTGGCAGCCTACCAAGCCAAGGCTACTTTTTTTTGTGTAGGAGCCAATGTAGAACGACACCCAGCCATTTACCAAGCCCTACAAGAGCAGGGGCATACTATTGGCAACCACACCCAGCACCATCTTGATGGTTGGAAAACAAAAAAGCAGCAGTATATAAATGATGTGGCTAGAGCCGAACAGTGGATTGATAGCAAATTGTTTCGGCCACCTTATGGGCACCTAACACCGCCCAAGAGCTATGCCCTGCGCCAAAAGGGCTATCAATTGGTATATTGGGAGGTGCTTTCGGGCGATTTTGATACGTCTATTAGTTGGGAGCAGTGTTTGCAAAATGTGACACAACATGCTCGCTCGGGAAGCATTGTGGTATTGCACGATAGTTGGTTGGCTTGGCCGCATCTTCAGGAGGTGTTGCCTCGTTTGTTGGAGCATTATCAACAATTGGGCTATCAATTTGCAGCGTTGCCTAAGCAGCTGTAGAGATTAAGAGAGAAAACAAAGGGTCTAAAAATTAAAAAAATATATTTAAACGTATATTTACAACAATACCAGCTCCCCCTCCTTGTCCCCACAGCAAGCCTAGGGGCTTTTTTCCAAACCAAACCAAACACACCGTAATTCATGTACAAATTACTACAGGGGACACTAT
>CAYULH010000086.1:0-22987 GCA_964445645.1 uncultured Aureispira sp.
CGCTTTGCGAGTATTCCATTTTTTAACTTATAATTAATTTTGTCCACCTACTTATTATTATTTAATTGATTATCAAAGCAGATAAAAACAACCACTACTGATTTAAATCCGTTCTTGGTTAGTAGCATCATCTACAACATAAATGCTATCCATCAGAATATCTATAGAGTATCAAGTATATCATACATCATGAATAAAAACGATAAAATTCGCCTGATAGAAGTGCCTTCTGAACTAGGGGCAGGTACAAGAGGTGCAAGTTTAGGAATTGGAGCGATCAAGGTGGCAGCTCTCAATAAATACAACAACTACTTCTCTAAGTATAAATCTACTATTGTTCCCAATGAGAATGAGCTTTTGTTTGAGGCCAGCCCAACCCGTTATGCCAATTATATAGATGGAATTGTCAAAGTTTACAATTACGTTTCGCATTATGTCTCCGAGGAAGTTACTCACAACAAACGTTTTCCTATTGTTTTGGCAGGCGACCACTCTACAGCAGGAGCAACCATTACTGGCATCAAAAAATCAAATCCCAAAAAACGACTAGGTGTGGTTTGGATTGATGCTCATGCCGATTTGCATACCCCTTATACTACGCCTTCGGGCAACTTGCATGGGATGCCATTGGCTATTTGTCTAGGCATTGATAATTTGGAGCACAGACGCAATGATATTCCTAAGGAAATTGCAGAGCATTGGTACAAGCTCAAACACATGGGCAATGTTTACCCCAAGATAGAAGCTAATGATTTGGTTTTTATTGCGTTGAGAGACACAGAAAAAGAAGAAGATTTTTTAACTGCTCGTTATGGGATTCGCAATTTTGCTGTCGATGAAATACACAAAAAAGGCACTACAAAAATTGTAGAGGAAGTGCTACAATACTTATCGGGTTGTGATTTGATTTACATTTCGTTTGATGTTGATAGCCTCGATTGTGATTTGGTTTCGCGTGGCACCGGTACACCTGTCCCCAATGGATTGAGCGAAGAAGAAGCCACAGATATTGTTTGTGGATTGGTTGCTAATCATAAGGTTTGTTGTTTGGAAGTCACAGAAGTGAACCCTACCTTAGATGACAAAGGAAACACCATGGCAGAAACTGCCTTTCGAGTCCTTGATAGAGCTACGAATATTGTAAAAAATCGCTAAGTCATGAAAACCTGTTACTTGTTGCTGTTCTGTTATTTTTGGTGGAATGGTAGTGCCCAAGCACAATCTGTTATTTTGCTGCATCGCCCCTTGCAAGGTAGTTATGCCGTAGAACCGCTCTGGAACTACCATCAAGATACGGCTGCATTTACAGGCACCGCCGAAATTTGGGGACTGGTCTATTGTAAGGAATGTGCCAATACAGAACAACCTAGTATAGAACTGAATATACGCCATGCCAATCACCCCCTAGAAATCATCACCTTTGCTCTAGAACCCTTATCACTAGCTTCTACCAACTGGCATCCTAGTCTTGTAAGGAGTTTGTCGGGGCTTATAAACTCGCCACATTGGTATATTTTTAAGTTGAATCCAGACCCTGCTGTACAAACAGGTTATGATGGTGTGCGTTTTGGCAATGTATTTTATGAGCCAGCCCAAAGCTCCAAACGACAGCTATTTCACTACCATGCACTTGCGAGCAAAAAAGAAAAGGCGTTGACCATTAACTTTGGACAAGCCAAAACACCTTGGGAAGAGATTTGGCCCAAATACTTGCATTACAAGGGTTTGGTAGAGCAAGTAGACAATGTACAGATGATGCAAGACGCTGCCAAAGCAAAATGTGCCCCATTTGGTTATACTCAAATTAGCACTTGGGCCGCACAAATTAGTGGGTTTCAAAAAGATTTGGCCATTAGTGATTTAGAACTTTTTAAGGCCGTAGAAACCTTAAAAATTATTACCGAAAACCTGCCCAATACCATACGTCCCAATCTCAAACGTCAACTTCATGCCCTTTTGCGCTTGGATGTCAATATTCTGGAAGCTCCAGATTTGGCGGCACGCACTAAATTGTTGAAACAAAAAGCATCCTTGCTCCGAGAATTGTCTCTTTATCCTGCGTTGCAGCCTATTCTCAAACAATACAATAATGCCACTGGTGCTGCTGTACAACAAGAACGACAACAAACCGCCCAAGAACAAGCCCTTCAACGAGTCTCCAAACAATTGCAACCCTACAAAACCACTTACTCTCGCATCCAACAATTGCAGCAAAGGCTGGATTATTTAGAGCATCAATTATCCTCTTTTGACTAAGATTATAGAATTACAAAAGGACTATTTTTTGTAAAAAAAGAAAACACAAAAAGGTAGTACTCTTATTGATAAAAGTACTACCTCTCAACTACTGGTGTAGTTGTATAGCATATCCACTGAACGCACTGCTCTAACTAAGGACTATCCTAGTTTTTGAACGTGTTTAGCCAACTTGCTCTTTAGGTTGCTGGCTTTGTTACCGTGGATTTGATTTTTCTTAGCCAAACGATCAATCATTGAAACTACTTTGGGAAGGAACTTTTGAGCTTCTCCCTGATCTTCCATGCCACGTAGGGTAGCAATAGCTGTACGAGTAGTTTTTTTGTAAAAACGATTGTGTAATCTCTTCTTTGCGTCTTGACGCATGCGCTTCTTAGCTGATTTATGGTTTGCCATAATTATTCTATAGTTGTATTTCGTTCAATTTTATAAGCGTTCCCTTTTGTTCTTTCTACAAATGGGCAGGCAAAGATAATAATAGTCTCTAATTTTTCTACAAAAAAACTAAAAAAGATTGTTTGATTTTTGCTTGCACCAAAAAACCGCCTATAAATATATGTATTTTTAGTGTAAATCTCTTCTCATTTTAAGTACATAAGCTTTGGAATTTTTTATAACTTTCGTACCTTTATTTTTGGTCATAATGACACCAAAATCTGGCCTTTTTTGGCCTTTTACTAGCTAACAACAAAGCACCAACAACTGCGCCACTAGGCGTGGTTTCTTAAACTTAGGAATTATACAAATGGACTATTCTTTTATATCCAACGCTCACCCTTCTTACATTGAGGGGTTGTATCAACAATACAAACAAGACCCTACCTCTGTAGCAGCAGGCTGGAAGGAATTTTTTACTGGTTTTGATTATGCCGTAGAAAATGAATTGGACGAGCGTGGCAATGCTCCGGGCAACACATCAACACCTTCGTTTGGTTCGCCCAAAGAACTATCTGTATTGGCACTTATTCAAGCCTATCGTCAACGTGGACATCTAGTAGCCACTACCAACCCCGTGCGTAATCGCCGCTTTCATTTCCCCAATCTTCACATTGAATGTTTTGGATTAAGCGAAGCTGATTTGTCCACTAAATTTGTAGCTGGTAGCGAAATCGGAATGCCCAATGCCACGCTCAAAGAAATAGAAGCACGTCTCAAAACCATTTACTGCAACAATATTGGTTTTGAGTTTGGCCACATTGAGAACAGAGACAAACATGAGTGGTTATTGGAACGCATTGAGAAAATAAAAGCCAATGACTATGGACATAGCTTAGAGAAAAAGCGTCGTATTCTAGAAAAATTGAATGGGGCCACAGGCTTTGAAAATTTTCTAGGCAAAAAATATGTTGCTCAAAAGCGTTTTGGGCTAGAAGGTGGCGAATCTGCTATTCCTGCCTTGGACGGTATTATTAATAAAGCTGCCGACCGAGAAGTACAGGAGGTAGTTATTGGGATGGCGCACCGTGGTCGTTTGAATGTACTAGCCAATATTATGGGCAAAACCTACGAGTATATCTTTGGCGAATTTGAAGGTAATATCTCGGAGGATGATATATTGGGCGATGGCGATGTGAAATACCACTTGGGTTTTTCTTCTCAAATCACGACCCCCGAAGGCAATGAAGTACACCTCAAATTGGTGCCCAACCCTTCTCACTTAGAAGCGGTCAATCCTGTTGTAGAGGGATTTACTAGAGCCAAAGCAGATGTGTTGTACAATTCTAACTTTGATCAAATTTTGCCTATTCTCATTCATGGAGATGCAGCCGTAGTTGGTCAAGGGGTAGTCTATGAAGTGGTACAAATGAGCCAACTAGAGGGCTATTATACAGGTGGAACCATTCACTTTATCATCAATAACCAAATCGGATTTACGACCGACTATGAAGATGCTCGTTCCTCTACTTATTGTACGGCTGCTGCCAATATGATTCAGGCACCTGTTTTTCATGTGAATGGTGATGATCCAGAAGCGGTATTGTTTGCAGCAGAATTGGCGGCCGATTATCGTCAAGAATTCAACAATGATGTCTTTATTGATATGGTTTGTTATCGCCGTCATGGACATAATGAAGGAGATGATCCAAAATTTACACAGCCCAAATTCTATGATTTAATCAAGAAAAAGAAGGATGTGCGCCAGCTCTACAGCAAAAAGCTGATTGCAAATGGAGAAATTGAGGCAGAATTAGCCAAGCAGATGGACAAGGAATTTGATGCTTTGTTACAATCCAAATTCTCACAAGCCAAAGAAGAAACTTTGGTATACCAATATCAAAAACCTGAAAAAGCTTGGCGCGAACTCAAAAAACAAACGACTGCCGAGGATTATGTCAAATCGCCCGATACAGGTATTGATAAAGAAATGATTGTGAATATTCTCACAACACTCCAAAAAGTACCCGAAAACTTTACACCATTATCTAAATTTAAGCGTCTGCTCAAGCGTAGCCAAGAATTGCTAGATCGAGAATTGGTAGATTGGTCTATGGGTGAGCATCTGGCGTATGGGTCTATCTTGCTAGAAGGTAGTGATGTGCGTATAACAGGTCAAGATGTTAAGCGTGGTACGTTCTCTCATAGAAATGCCGTGTTGTACGATGCCAAAACCAATGAGCAATACAACCGCTTCAATCACTTGGCCGAGCAGCAAGGCAAATTTAGAATTCACAATTCTTTATTGTCAGAATTTGCTGTTTTGGGTTTTGAATTTGGTTATTCCTTGGCCTCGCCCAAGCCACTGGTGCTATGGGAGGCTCAATTTGGTGACTTTGCCAATGGCGCACAAACCATGTTTGACCAATTTATTTCTTCTGCCGAGAGCAAGTGGCAGCGTATGTCTGGCTTGGTAATGCTTTTGCCACATGGCTATGAGGGCCAAGGCCCAGAACACTCTAGCGCACGCTTGGAGCGTTATTTGCAATCTTGTGCCGAGTACAACCTGACCGTAGCCAATGTTACTACACCTGCCAACTTTTTTCACTTATTGCGCCGCCAACAAGCTCGCCCATTCCGCAAGCCCTTGGTAGTTATGAGCCCCAAAAAGCTCTTGCGCCCAAGAGACATCAACCGCAGCAATGAGGAAGTATTGCTAAGAGAATGTGTTTCTTCGTTTGATGATTTGGTCAATGGTGGATTCCAAGAATTGTTTGATGATCCGCAAGTTACCACCAGAGAAGAAGCTAAAAAAGTAAAACGTGTATTGTGTTGTTCTGGTAAGATTTATTATGAGTTGTTGGATAAGAAAGTGGCTGACAACCGTGATGATGTAGCCATTATTCGCCTAGAGCAATTGTACCCCTTCCCCGAGGAACAAGTAGAAGCCGTAATGCGAAAATATGCTAGAGCAAAATGGTTCTGGGTACAAGAAGAACCTTCTAATATGGGTGCTTGGCAGTACATCTTGGCCTTCTACAGAAAATATGATTTGGAATTGGTAGCACGCAAATCCAGTGCTTCGCCCGCTACAGGGTTCAAGAAAGTGCATGAAGCACAACAAGAGGATATTCTATTAAGAGCCTTTGGAGAGCGTGAAAATGTAGCGACACACCCCAAAGAATTGCCCGACCCCAAAGCTTTGAAACATGAACTTTTTATTGCCAATAATGATCCTGAAAAAATAGCTGAAGCGGTTAAAGCTTTGTCTACGCTCAAGGGTTTGGGTAAAACGATTGCTCAACAATTAGCAGAAGCTGGCATTATGAGCTTGGAGCAATTGGCACAGTTATCAGAAAAAGACAAAGAGCGTTTAGAAAAAACAATTCCGGGATTCAACAATAAGTATGAACGCCACGACTGGAAGAAGCAAGCATTGGTATCTAGCGAAAGCTAGATGCCATTGGTGCTTATTACTAGCTCCCTCTTTACTATTATAGAATATACTCAAGTATGGATATCGTCTTCATCTTATTAACCCTTTTAGGCTTTTTTTTCTTGGCCGTAATCATAGGAGGCTTGTTCTTACCTACCGATTGGGTAATAGAAAAGGCTATCTTGGTACATGCCCGTCCCCAACCGCTGTTTCCTCTGCTCAATGAGCTGGAACGCTGGAAAGATTGGACAATATGGTCTCCCGAAGAAGATTTCGCCTTGAGCTACCCTGACAAAACTGCAGGCGTAGGTGCCGTTCAGGTTTGGCAAAGTAGACGTATCAATGGTCAGCTCACCATCACCAAATCTATCCCCGATCAAACATTAGAGTACAAATTTGAGATTGATGAAGGAAAATTGGTGGTATTGGGAACCTTGGTGTTGGCAGCCGCTGACCCCAATTATACACAAGTTGCTTGGCGTTGTCGGTTACAACCATTGGCTGATAACAATCCTATACGTCGTTACCAAGCCTATTTTTTGAAAAACTACTTTGATACAGCAATAGAGAATAGCTTGGCTACCTTGCCAACACTGTTCCCAGCGCAAGAACAAGCATAAACAACCGAATTGCAAAAAGTGCATTTTAAGTCTAATAAGCCATTGCGAATACGCTACTTTTCTTTATGAAATAATAAGCTATCCAAAAATTGGCACATTATAAGCTTATTGACTTATGAGACATTGTTAGACATTATTACCAATAAATGCTCAGTTGTCTTATATTTGAGCCACAAAAATACAGCTCTATATATCATATACAAAGCAATAACCGCCTAGCACTTTCATCCTCTGTTGGTGAAACGACTAACTTTTAGCAATAGGCAAAGGAAAATTTTATGAACAATAATAACTATGTGGTCATTATGGCTGGTGGCATTGGCAGTCGTTTTTGGCCAAGCAGCCGCCGCAAAAAACCCAAACAATTCTTAGATATTCTAGGATTGGGCAAAACCTTATTACAATTGACATTTGAACGTTTTAAGACCGTTTGCCCCGTAGAAAATATCTTTGTGATTACCAACTTAGAATATGCGGCATTGGTCAAAGAACAACTTCCTGAATTGACCGACCAACAAGTACTAGCCGAACCTTCTCGCAATGATACGGCTCCTTGTATCACTTATGCAGCACTCAAACTACGGGCACTCAATCCAAACGCCAATTTTGTGGTTGCGCCTTCTGACCATGTTATTCTCAAAGAAGAACAATTTACCAAACATATCTTAGAGGGCTTGGATTTTGTACAAACCAATCCAGTATTGCTCACCTTAGGCATTCAACCCAATCACCCCAATACAGGCTATGGGTATATTCATTTTGATAAAAATGCTGAAGGCCCGATTTATCCTGTGCATCAATTTACAGAGAAGCCCAACCTAGAACGTGCCCAAGAATTTTTGGCGAGTGGTGATTATTTGTGGAATGCAGGGATTTTTGTTTGGAATGTCAATACTGTATTGGATGCCTTGCAACAACATGCCCCAGAGGTTTATCAAATTCTCAACCAAGGCACCCAAAAATGGGGAACGGCTGAAGAAAGGGCCTTTTTAGATGAATTCTACCCTACTACTCCTAGCATTTCCGTTGATTATGCTATTATGGAAAAAGCAAGCAATATCTACACCATGCCGGCCGATATTGGTTGGTCTGATTTGGGTACTTGGGGTTCCTTGCATGAGCAATTTGAGAAGGATGAACAAGAAAATGCCATTAGTAGTCCTACGCCAAGCTTGGTACAACCACTAGATACGTCCAATTGTATGATCCGAACGCCGCAAGACAAATTGGTGGTCATCAAGGATTTGGAAAATTACATTGTGGTAGACGAAGGCAATGTCTTGTTGATTTATCCCAAAGACCAAGAACAAGCCATCAAAGGCGTTTCCAAAGAATTGGCAGCCCGTTTTGGTGCAGAGTATTTGTAAGAACAATCCTTTACAAAATAGACAGCCGAGGCGTTATAAAATCATAACGAATATCGGTCAGAAACAACCCTTGAGCAGGTGCCGAAAGTGCCTGTTGGAGGGTTTTCTTTTGCTCCAATGCCTCTTGTACTTCTGCCAAGGCGGTCTTGCCCTTGCCTACATTCAAACACATGCCCACTATCAATCGAATCATGCCCCGCAAAAAGCGATTGGCACGCACATGATAAATCAATTGTTGTTCTTGTTGATTAATCTCCCAATACGACTCGTATAGGATGCAGAGATTGGTTTTAGTTTGGGTTTTGCTCTTGCAAAAGGTCGTAAAATCTTCGTATTGCAACAATAATTGAGCGGCTTGCTGCATGGACTCTATATCCAATTGATTGGCATAATGGCAATAATAGGCCGTTTCTTGTCGAAAAGGATTCTGATACACATCTATAACATAGCGATAGCTCCGAGAAGTGGCATCAAATCGGGCATGGGCATTGGCGGCAACTTCTATTATTCTATAACAAAGAATATCATTGCCAATGACTCGATTGAGTCGATAGAGAAAATTGGCACTCAATTTTTTTTCTGTATCAAAATGTACAAAATATTGCAGCGCATGTACGCCTGCATCGGTTCTACCACAGCCTACCACTTTGGTTGGCACTTGCAAAAGCAGCTGCAAGGCATCCTCTAAAGCACTTTGCACCGTCACCCGATGGGGTTGCTCCTGATAACCGCTGTAACGCGTGCCATTATAAGCCAATTCTAAAAAGTAGCGCATGAATAACAAATTGATGATTCTGAGTAAGGTGTTGTAGTATACAAATATACGTACAATAAAGCACAAAAAAATCGGAGCTACTAAAATTAGCAACTCCGATTAATTTAATAACCTTAAAACCTTTTCCCGAACCACCGGGAGAACCAAAAACTGCTGCATTGCGGCAGCATTTATGAAATATTTAGATATAGAGTCATGGCAGCGATGCTATATTAAATTTTCAATAGGCATTGGTCGATACCTGATAATAGATGTTTATAAGATAACTTAATTATTATCCACAAACAGGCCAATTTTTAAAAAGTTAATTTAAATGTACATTTTTTCCGATTTTTGACCTTTTTATGGCCATAGTGACAGCATCTATTGAGTTTTCTGATAAAATGGCAGTTTTTGGGTCGTTGCTTCTAGTTGTTTGCCACGCACATCAATATAGATAGTTGTTCCACTTTTGCTATAAGCTTTTTCTACATAGCCCATCCCTATTGCTTTGCCTACCGAGGGGCCTTTGGTGCCTGATGATACCACACCAATCACCTTGCCCTCTTCATCCAAAATGTTGTAGCCTTGACGGGGCGGACGCTTGCCCTCCAATACAAAACCAACCAACTTGCGTGTCAATCCTGCTGCTTTTTGTTCTATCAAATAAGCTTTGTCTACAAAATCCGCTTCTATTTTTAGTTTGGTAATCCAGCCCAAACCTGCTTCAAGCGGCGAAGTGGTATCGTCAATGTCATTGCCATACAAACAATAGCCCATCTCTAGGCGCAAGGTATCTCTAGCCCCCAGACCAATGGGCTGAATGCCATAATCGGCACCAGCTTGCATAATAGCATCCCATACGGCTTCTGCATTATCATTGGTTACATAAATCTCAAACCCACCTGAGCCGGTATAGCCTGTAGCTGAAATAATAACATTATCAAAACCAGCAAAATTACCTCGCACAAAGGTATAATACTTCATGGCAGCCAAATCAACATCGGTCAAGCTTTGCAATGCTTCGGCGGTTTTGGGGCCTTGTACAGCCATCAAAGCAACCTGATCCGAAATATTTTTCATTTCGACATCTTCTGTATTGTGCTGTGCAATCCAATCCCAATCTTTTTCAATATTAGAAGCATTGACCACCAACATGTACTCTTCCTCACCCAGCATGTATACCAACAAATCGTCTACAATGCCGCCTTTGCCATTGGGCAAACAAGAATATTGGGCATCGCCTTTGTTCAGTTTGGCTACATCATTGGAGGTAATGCGCTGAATCAAGGCCATAGCACCTGCTCCCTTGATGATAAATTCTCCCATGTGGGAAACATCAAACATACCAACTTGCTCACGCACAGTTTGGTGTTCGGCAATAATACCTGTATAGGATACGGGCATATCATATCCCGCAAAAGGCACCATTTTGGCACCCAAGGCTAGGTGTTTATGATGTAAGGCTGTTTTTTTCATAGTTTGTTGTAGTAAAATGAGCTTGTCTTGATGCCATTTGATTGGGTCATTGTTTCAAGCCTGTTTTTTATCAAAATTATTAAGCTTCTAAAGCCGCATGGGTAGCACTCAAGATAGCACGCACTTCGGCCTGATCGGGTGCTTGGGCATAGACACGCAATACAGGCTCTGTGCCCGATGGGCGAATCATCACCCATTTGTCCTCTGCTAAATAGAATTTATAGCCATCAATATCTTCTACACGTTGCACCGTATATTCGCCAAAGGATTTGTACACTCTGTTTTTGCAACGCTCAATAATGGCCCACTTGCGGTCGTTGGGCAAGTGCAAATCATCTCTATCAAAGGCAAATTCACCCACCAAGTCGTACACTTCTTGAATAAGTTGCTGGATAGATTTGCCTGTTTTGGCCATAAATTCTAAAATTAGCAAGCCAATCCAAGCACCGTCACGCTCTGGAATATGCCCTGCTGCGGCAATACCGCCCGATTCTTCGCCACCGACCAATACATACTCCTTGGCCATGATCTCAGCAATGTACTTAAATCCAATTTTGGTCACCTCATACTCCAAACCATACAATTCACACAATTTTTTCACTTTGTCGGTTACAGAGAAAGTAACAATGACTTTGCCTGTCATGCCCTTGTACTTGTAAAGGTAATGCACCAATAATAGCAAGATATGATGCGAGCTCACAAAATTGCCATCTTCGTCGTACATGCCAATTCGATCCGCATCCCCATCATTGGCAATACCACAAGTAATGTCTTTGTTGTTTTTAATCAATTCCGAAAGCTCGGTCAAGTTTTTGTGAATAGGCTCGGGGGCTTGCCCATAAAAGCTGGGATTGACCTCACAGTGCAAGGGCACAACATTGGGTAAAATTCTACGCACGATATTTTGTCCAGCCCCATACATGGCATCATAAGCACATCTTACGCCTGACTCCCGAATGGTTTTGAGATCAAAACCACTTTCTACAGCCTCCATGTAGATGTCTTCCAAATTGACATACTCCAACAAGTTGTTGGCTTCCATTGCCTCTAATGTTGGCAATTCTTGACTGGGCACAGCATCAGGAATTAAAGCTTCTACAGCATCTATATCTCTAGGTATAGAGGGACCGCCCAATTCTGATTTTAGTTTGTACCCATTGTAAGTTGGAGGGTTGTGACTTGCTGTAATTACTACGCCTAGTTTAGCTTTTTTACGAACTACCCCTAAGGAAACCATTGGAGTAGTAGCTATATTCTTGTCCAAGTAAGTTTTGATGCCATGATATGCCATGATACGTGCCGTAGTTTGTGCAAACATCCAGCCGCCAAAACGGCAATCGTAACCAAGAACTATACTTTTGCCTTCTTGCTCTTTGATCCATAATGCTGTAGCTGTTGCAATACGTTTTACATTGTCTACTGTATATTCTTGAGCTATAATGGCACGCCATCCATCTGTACCAAATTTAATTGTCGTCATATTTTTACATTGTTTTATCTATCACAAGTTCCTTATTCTCAATTAGATAACTTCAAATTCAACTATATACAAACCCCTCTCATTTTTTCATTCTTAAGGTAAAGAATACCATATCTATTCTTATATTAGCTTGTAAACTTATATAGTGGTTATCGTACTTCATTTTGCGCCAAATTAGCAAAAAAATAACAGCTATGCTAGACATTTGTAGGTTAAGCTAGTTTGAAATTTGTACTTTGGATAGATATTTATTCTCCTAAGATTTTTAAACAAAAACAAAAGCTCTGCTCTGTAGGCTTCAACAACGATTATTTTGTATCAAGCAGTTTAACCAATGGAAGATAGTAATCGACACAAAGGAATGCGTAGACGACTGGCCTTGCAGTTGTACGACAAAGGAATACGAGATGAACAAGTACTGAGTGCCATCCAAACATTACCTAGGCATTTTTTCTTGGATAAAGCCTTTGAGGAACATGCCTATGAAGACAAAGCATTCCCAATTGAAGCCAACCAAACCATTTCACAACCTTATACTGTAGCGTATCAAACCGAGCTTTTGAATTTAAAAAAACGAGAAAAAGTACTAGAGATAGGCACAGGTTCGGGCTATCAAACCGCCATTCTTGCGCTAATGGGTGCCCGAGTATACACCATCGAACGACAGGAACGCCTCTATAACAATGCCAAAGCTATGCTCGAACAATTGGGGCTGCTGGGCGTGCGTTTTTATTTTAGAGATGGTTATAAGGGCTTGGGAGAATTGGCTCCATTTGACAAGATTCTGGTAACGGCTGGTGCGCCATTTGTACCCCAAGCACTGCCCAAACAGCTCACTATAGGGGGGCAATTGGTAATTCCTGTAGGCGATCAACAACAGCAAATGCTTCGTATTACACGTATCAATGACAATGAATACAAGCACGAGAAATTCGATCAATTCCGTTTTGTCCCGTTACTAAAAGGAAAAAAAACAGATAAGTATATATAAAAAGGCACTGTTGGGGCGTTACATTACTGTTGGTATACGCAATAGTATAGAAAGTAAATAAAAAAAGCACGATTTAAATCGATATTTAATTTTTGGTTCTTTTTTATAAGGAATACACACATTAAGCTGATTTTCAAAGGTTTATACTTAATGGCGTTTTTTCTATATTATTTTGATAATCAACTAGATATGATTTTATGATGAAGTAACGCAGAGTATCTTTTGACTTTATTTTGAAACTCCATTTATTAGTTTGTACTTTTGTGTGCAATCATTTTCGCTTGATACTCTTTTATGCTACAACAGCAAAATTCAATCAACAAAATTAATATTTAACCAAAAATATAATAATAAACCTCATTACTTAAAAAGTTTAAAAACTTTTTAATAGTGGAAACACTTAACTTAAGGTTAATTATGGCGTTTCGTCCACCTATTGAAGTTTACTAGTTCGTATTTTATCATCCCCAAATGGTAACTATGACATATATTCTGCTTGCCCTTTACCTGTTAGTCTTTGGCTTTTGGCTGAGACACACCCCTAGCGTAAAACATCTTGATCTTTCACGACGTTTTCTCTTTTCCATTTTCTTATTCAAGTTATTGATGGGAGGCGTATATTTGCTTATTTACAAATACTATTTTGTAGAAGGAGATACGTTTGCCTACTTGCAAGAGAGTACGCTAATTGGACAGAGTTTTTGGGACTATCCTTCTTATTATTTTGCAAATATTTTTGGTGCTGGTGCTCCTCCACCTGAGGGTGCAACCGTATTTCTATATCCCTCTGCTTATCTATTTTGGAAAGATTTGGGCACTTATGTTCTAGTGCATATTCATGCTTTGCTGTACCCTTTTACCAATGGATTATATGGCGTACATTTGTTTTTTATTGGCTTATTGGGTTGGATGGCTAGTTTGAATTTTTACCATATTTTTAAGAAAATACTTTACTTACCCAAAAACTTGCTTCTTATATGTTGTTTCTTTTTGCCTTCTCTTAGTTTCTGGACAGCTGGAATGCACAAGGATGTTTATGTTTATTATGGCTTGAGCCTTTTTTGTTTGGGCCTTTTGCGCTGGCAACAACAAGAAAACAAAGTTTGGCAACCACTAATTGGTGGGATCATTGTTATTGGGCTTACACGCTATTATCTTCTAGCTTTATTATTACCAGCAGCTATTGCCTACCTCCTTACCTTGCGCCAAAAACGCGTTTTTATTACTTATGCCTTGGTTTATCTTGCGAGTTTAGGGGTAGCTTTGATTGGTTGTGAGTTGTTGTTGGATAAGAGTGTTTTTGAAGTATTATCACAACGACAACTAGCATTTTTGGCCGAAAAAGGCGGTTCTTCAATGGTAAATGTCACGCCATTTGAGCCTACCTTTTGGGGCGTACTATCAGCACTTCCTGCTGCTATTTTTAATATCATTGGCCGTCCTTTTTTGTGGGAATGCAAAGATATTTTGCAGTTGGTGGCTAGTTTAGAGATGGTTTCTTTTATCGTTTTGTTGGCCTTTTCTTTATCCTACAGAAAAACAGCCCCTACCCATATTCATCCTCTAGTTTACTTTTTATTGGCTTACACGGTTAGCAATTTGCTTTTAGTTGGCTTATTGGTTTATAATATTGGCACCTTAGTGCGTTATCGGGCTATTGGCTTGGGTATTTTATCTACACTGCTCATACACTTATTGGATGTGCCCGCAAGGTTTCAACCACCCCAAAACACCATTCCACCAGCTCCAACTCCCCCACTTTCTTCGGTAAGACCGCCTATACCATCCCAAAAAAAGGCTAACTTAGTGCCTTAGTAAGTAATCTCTAACCAGTAGCTTAATCATACAATGACCTTACAAGAAGCACAACAGCAAGTAGACGAGTGGATTAATACAATAGGTATTCGTTATTATAACGAATTGACCAACACAGCCATTCTCATGGAAGAGGTCGGCGAAGTAGCCCGCCTAATGGCCCGCATCTATGGCGAGCAATCCTTTAAAACCCCCGAACAGGAAGCAACGGCCAAAGACGACTTAGCCGAAGAAATGGGCGATGTCTTGTTTGTATTGCTTTGCCTAGCCAATCAAGCAGACGTAGATTTGGGCGATTCGCTGACCAAGATTATGCAAAAACGCACCAAGCGCGACAAAGACCGCCACGCCAACAATCCCAAACTAAAATAGGACGGCTTTAGCCTTCAAAAAATTCCTGAATATTCCACACAATATACGCTAGTTGCTCTTCGTCCAATTCGGAGTGCATCGGTAGGGATATTACTTCCTTACACAATTGGTTGGTATTGGACAAATCTTGTGTGGGTTGCTGTATAATAGAACGAAAAGCAGCTTGCTCCTGCAAAGGAACAGGATAATAAATCATGCTGGGAATATTTCGCTCCTTGAGGTGCGCTTGTAAGGCATCTCGCTGCTCGGCAGGTACTTTGAGGGTATACTGATGAAAAACATGGGTGGAATTGTGTTGGCGTTTGGGTAGGGCAACAGCCGCCACAGAAGCCAGTGCTTGGTCATAATAAGCAGCCGCCGCTTGGCGAGCTTTGGTATAGGCATCCAAACGTTTTAGTTTAATATCCAAAACAGCTGCTTGCAAAGCATCTAACCTAGAATTGACCCCTATCAAGTCGTGGTAATAGCGTTTTTGTTGGCCGTGATTGGCCAACATGCCTAAGCGTTCTCCCAAGGCTTCATCTTGGGTCATCAATGCGCCTCCATCGCCATAGGCTCCCAAATTCTTGGAAGGATAAAAAGAAGTACAACCAATAGTACCCAATGTTCCCGTCTTGGCTACTTGCCCATTCTCAAAGGTATAATCCGCCCCAATAGCTTGTGCATTGTCTTCGATTACGGCTAGGTTGTGTTCTTGGGCCAGTGCCAAAATAGGTGCCATATCTGCACTTTGCCCAAATAGATGAACAGGCACAATGGCTTTGGTTTTGGCTGTCAAAGCAGGGGCTATATGCTCAACTGTTGTATTAAAGGTATGTGGGTCTACATCAACCAATACAGGTTTGAGACGCAACAAACCAATCACTTCTGCCGTAGCCACATAGGTAAAAGCAGGCACAATCACCTCATCGCCCACTTCCAAATCCAAACTCATCAAGGCCAATTGCAGGGCATCTGTACCATTGGCACAAGGAACCACACGCTTCACCTTCAAATAAGCTTCTAAATTGGCCTGAAAAGCAGCCACCTTGGGGCCACCAATAAACGCCGTATTGGCCAAACAATCAGCAAGAGCAGCTTGAACTTCAGACGCAATAGCCGCATGTTGTGTTTTGAGATCAACCATCTGAATAGGACGCATAAGAATGATGTTTAATACCGTCTAAAATTTCACCTCTGCTAAACAGGGATTTTTGCCTCCACAAGATACTCTAAATTCAACACTATCTCAATTCTCGAACCGTCAAATCCTCCAGTGTTTTGCCCGAAAACACCACTTCAAGAAGGCGCATTTCTTCTCTGATGGGGGCATTTAGTCCTGTACTCTGTGCCAGCACCAATGCCTCATATCGCCACTGGTAGTCAGAAGTAGCTGTGATATGTAGTGATTTTAGATTTAATTGCTTTAAACGTATCAATTGTCCATCAAACTGATCGTAATAGCTACTAATCATAGCCTGAATACGTTTGCTCCAAGCTTGCTGCTGGGCTGCAGTGGCATTTAAGAAGGCTTGTTCTAAGGCTTGTTTATTGGTTTTATAAAAATCACGTTGACGCAATTCACCTCCCTTAACTTTGCCCCAATACACCCACTCCTCCACTACCAATAAAATAGGGTAGCCTACAGGTGATTCAAAGGTTTGACAAGCCACAAAATAATTGGGCGGTTGCACCTGCGCTTGTGTCAAGTGCCACCCATTTTCAATTTCAACTATTGGAAATTTCTTCCAACCATAAAACCATCTTAGCATAGATCTTAGAATTTTATCAAAAAAGCACTCCTGTAACTTAACAATTCTTTATGAGACCTTGCTAGGGATTTGTAGTGTTTTTAGTAGTGTTCTTCTCGAACTTATTTTATATTGTGAGAACCTTTTTATCCAAATTGTAAGAGGTGTTTTTTTATTTTTCATGGCTAAACAATCCTTTGCATGGCAACTATTTCTCCTTTTCGGGCGGCCTTGCCTGACTTGACAGATATTATTTCCTTTGACGATTTTTTTGGCGCAGCCAAACGCAAATTTCCCTTGTACTTGAGCGATGGGATTTACCAACAAGCAGACAATCCTGCTGTATATATATATCGTATCAAACAAGCACACAGAAGCCATACTGGCGTATTGGCCTGTGCAGATGTCAAGGATTATATAAATGGCTTAATCAAGCGTCATGAAAACACCTTGGCTGCCAAAGAAGCTAAAATGATGCGTTTGTTTGAGGAACGCCAAGCACTCATCAAGCCCATTTTGCTGACGTATCCCAATGTATTGGAAATTGATGCTGTTGTGAATAGAATAACCTCCTCTTCGCCCCCTTCTTTTAGTATTCCTTTTCAGGATGAGGAACATATATTTTGGGAAATTAGCGATGAAATTCGCATTAATACCTTAAAAGAACTGTTTGAGGAGAACATCAAAGAAACCTATATTTGCGATGGGCATCACCGTGCCAAGACTTCCGAGATTTTGTATCAACGCTATGCCAACAATCCAGCATTTGATGACAAAAACAAAGAGCTGCACAATATGTTGGTTGCTTATTTCCCTGCTTCTGAAATTGAAATTCACAACTACAATCGGTTGGTTGTCAACTTAAACAAACTTAGTGAAGAGGAATTTTTACAACGGCTAAAACAGTATTACAAAATAAAAAAAGTAAACAGTTACTACACGCCTCTACATCAATACAAGATGGGAATGCTCCTTGGCAAACAATGGTATAAATTACAACTTTTATCCAAATATCGCCCCAAAGCAGGCACCCCCACCAATGAAACACTGGATGTACACTTTCTCAATAAGTTTGTCTTAGAAGGCATTCTAAATATTGAAGATATTCGCACAGAACCAAACATCAAATATATAGAAGGCCCCAAAGGGGCTTTGGAATTAGAACGGCGAGTATGGGAGGGGCGGGCCCAAGTAGGCTTCAATCTCTACCCCGTTGCCTTAGAAGATTTGATAAAAATTTCGGACGAACAAGACACCCTTCCCCCCAAATCGACTTGGATAGAACCTAGAATGCGTAATGGATTTATAGCGCATCTGTACGAAGGGACTAATCATATATTCTAAATACGCATTAAACTGTTCTTAGACATCACTTGTTCTAAGTATATCTAATTAATTATTTGTAGGGGATAATTTCGATTATCGTTCCTACATTATCTAAATATTTATTAATAATCAATATGAAATTCGGAACCAAAGTAATTCACGCAGGTATTGAGCCTGACCCTAGCACTGGAGCCATTATGACTCCTATTTTCCAAACTTCTACTTATGTCCAATCTTCTCCGGGTAAGCATCAGGGCTATGAGTATGCTCGTAGCCAAAATCCAACCCGCACTGCTTTAGAGAACAACTTGGCCGCACTAGAAAACGGAGCTAAGGCGATTTGTTTTGGTAGCGGATTGGCAGCTATCAATGCCTTGGTTCAAACCCTCAACCCCGGTGATGAGATCATTGTAACCAATGACTTGTATGGCGGCACTTATCGCCTATTGACAAGTGTATTTGGCCGCTTTGGGATCAAATCACATTTCATTGATATGGAAGACCCTAACCATCTGAAAGCCTACATCAATGAAAACACCAAGCTGATTTGGATAGAAACACCAACTAATCCTATGCTCAATGTGGTGGATATTGCTGCCGTTTGTGCCATTGCTCAAGAACACAAGGTCAAAACTTGCGTAGACAACACCTTTGCTTCTCCTTATCTTCAAAATCCTTTGGATTTGGGTGCCGATATGGTCATGCACTCTGCTACCAAATATCTGGGCGGACACTCTGATGTGGTGCATGGTTGTATTATTTGCAAAGATGCCAAAGATGCCGAACCACTCTACTATCTGCAAAACGCCGCTGGTGCAGTGCCCGGCCCGCAAGATTGTTTCCTCCTATTGCGTGGTATCAAAACCTTGCACTTGCGTGTGCAGCGTTCTTGTGAGAATGCCAAAGCTATTGCCGAATTCTTGCTCACCCACCCCAAAGTAGGCAATGTGTATTATCCCGGCTTTGAGAATCATAAAGGCCATGAAATTGCCAAGAAACAAATGCGTGATTTTGGCGGAATGGTTTCTTTTGATCTCAAAGAGGATACCTTTGAGGCCGCCGCAGCCATTTTAGAAAAAACACACTACTTTATATTGGCAGAATCGCTCGGTGGCGTAGAATCGCTCATTGGGCACCCTGCTTCTATGACCCACGCCTCTATTCCTAGAGAACATCGCCTCAAAGTAGGCTTGACCGATTCGCTCATTCGCCTAAGTGTAGGCGTGGAAGATGTGGACGATTTGTTGCAGGATTTGAAAAATGCTTTGGATGCCTAAGGCGACTATAAAAAGGGGAAGTTTAACTTAATAATAGACTTCCCCTAGTTTTTACTATGCCCAGTTGGTACATGAAATGTATTAGTCATTATTTCTATTCTTATGAAAATTTTCTTTGAAAGCAGCTATCAAGAACGCTTGGATAAAGCCATTCAAGAACTGGAATTACGCAGCAGTGTAGAGTTTGTAACCGTTATTTATCCCCAAAGTGATGACTACAGAGATGTGGAATTGTGGGGAGGCATTGTGCTGGCCGCAACTTTTTTGGTTACTACTTTTATGATGCCTATGGTTATTCACTTATACACCATTTTGCTGGGTACTTTTTTGTGTTTTTCTTTAGGAATAGGTGTTGTAAAATTTATCCCCAACCTCAAGCGCGTTTTAATCAATAAAAAACGCTCCAAACGCCACGCTGAAATCATGGCTAGGGCTGTTTTTCAGAAGGCGCATTTGTACCGCACCTCGCATCATACCGCCGTATTGTTGTTTGTTTCTGTATTGGAACAACAAACGGCTTTGTTGTGGGATTTGAAGGTGGATATGGAATTGACGGTGGATGAATTGGATGATTTGACGACTCAATTTCAAGCCATCTTTGATGCGGAACAACCAGCAGAGGCTTTGCTCCAAACCATTGAGAAGACCATTCCGCTTTTTGAGGACTGTCTGCCCATACAGCCCAATGATATAAACGAGCTGCCCAATCATTTGCAAGTACAACTCTAATTATTACCAAAACTATGCTATCTACTACCTTTATCCGACGTTTCGGCATGTTCCTAGCTCTTGCGAGCATACTCTTGTTGGTTTTTTGCCCCGAATGGTTGTGGGCACGCCCCGGAGGAGGACACTCTTACAGTGGTGGTTCTTCGGGTGGCGGCGGCTACAGCGGTGGCGGCGGTGGTGGTGATGTAGATATAGGGTTGTTGATTTACCTTTTTTTGAGTTTGCCTTATCCTGTGCAAATTGCTATTGTAATTATTGGGGTCATTGCATTTTTTGTATACCATAGAAAAGGCCAAGCCAATGGCCAACAAGTGAGCAACTATGTCCGTAGTTCGGGCAGTGACCACCAACACCACAGTCAGGCCAGCAATATTGTCAAACAAAAACAAATTGCGGCCTTGGTAGCTCAAGATGCTCAATTCTCAGAAGTATTGTTCTTAGATTTTGCACATTCCTTGTATCATAAATTATACACCAGCCTTTCTACACCTGCCCTCAAGGATGTTAAGCCCTTTTTGAGCGATGAAATCAAGCTGCAAATCAGCAGTGCAGGAGAGCAAAAACCACGTACAGAGGTGGTAGTCGGAAATTTGCAAATCATGGAGGTGGATATTCACCCCAACTTTGTGAATATCATTGTAGATTTTGATGCCAATTTTACCACCACTCGCCAAGGCAAGAGTTTCCGTCATATTCTCAAGGAGCGTTGGGTGTTCTCTCGCCGAGGCCAACACCAAACAGCCGACCCCGCCGCCATGCGTGATTTGGCTTGCCCCAATTGTGGCGCACCCAATGATTTTAATGATGCAGGCACTTGTAATTATTGCCACACCCAAATTGTAGCGGGGGATATGACGTGGATGGTGCAAAAAATTATCATTCAAAAACACGAGCATGTGCGCGCTGAATCGCTCGGCTACTATGCACCCGAGGTAGGCACCAACAGCCCTACGCTCTTTGATCCATTCTTGCAACAAAAAGGAAATGCCTTTATACAACAACACCAACTCGCCAATCCTGCGGAATATTGGAATACTTTCATGGATAAGGTAGTCCGTGAAACCTTTGTGGCCATGTATAGGGCTTGGTCTGACCGAGACAACTGGAACAGTGTGCGCCATTTATTGAGCGATCGTTTGCACGAATCTAATGCTTTTTGGATTCGTTTGTACAAAGAACATGGCTATTACAATCGCCTAGAAAATATTCAGTTGACCAAAATAGATCCCGTAAAGATTACTTCCGATAATTTTTATGAGTCGATTACGGTGCGGATTTTTGCATCTGCTATTGATTATACCGAAAATGAAAGCGGCAAGCTCATTGGCGGCGACAAGAAACGCCCAAGAGCCTTCTCGGAGTATTGGACATTTGTACGCAAAATTGGGGTGGAAAAACCCGAAGAGCAATTTGATGTCCACCAATGCCCCAACTGTGGCGCTGCTGCCGACAAAATGAGCGATAGTGCGGTTTGTCAATATTGTGGCACCAAAACCAACTTGGGTGATTTCTCTTGGGTATTGAGCAATATTGCACAGGATGAAGCGTATCAGGGCTAAGTAGTCTCTAAAAAGGCCGACTGTACTGATTGAGGGCTTTGTCCAATTGCTTGGCACCGGGCAGTAGATGCTCCAAGTGCGCCCAAAAGGCAGGGCTGTGGTTGGGGTGCTTGATGTGTGCCAATTCGTGGCATATCACATAATCAATCCAAGCAGCCGGCAATAGCATGAGGTGTACCGACAAATTGATATTGCCCCTGCTGGAGCAACTGCCCCAACGGGTCTTGACATTCTTGACCCGTACTTGTCCAATTTTTATTCGATGATAATTGGCCCAATAGTGCGTGCGCTGTGGTAAATATTCTTTGGCCAATATTCTCAGCAGCTCTACCATTATTTTTTGGAGGGCCTGCTGGTATTCGGCAGCTTTCAAATCCCAATCTTGAGGTAGCAACAACCTGATTTTTTCGGCTGTAGCTTCCATTTGGGCCGATTTCTCACGGTGGGGTTCTATAGTGAGTGGCCGATGTAGAATCATAAAACGGCTGTCCCAATCTAGGGCTTTTTGGGCTTGTGCTTGAGCGGATTGTACCAATTGCTCCTTGATCCAATTGATGTGCTGGTCTACTACTCGCATGGCCTCCTGATAAGGCGCACGATAGGGCATACTCACCTGCACCTTACCCCCTTCCTTGACGCGAATGGTAATGTTTTTAGAACGTTTGTTCTTTCTGTAAAGAATAGCCCCCAAAATGGGATGTTCAATTACTTTATTCATCTGATAATTGTTCTAATTGTTCCACGAACACTGCTGGTATAGCTGCTACTTTTTTCTTATCATAATCAAAACACAAGATACCTGTTTTTACCCGCGCAACTTGTTTTCCTGTGGCTTTATTGGTCATTTGATAATACAAATCAAATCCCAATCTGGAGCGGTCTTTGATGCCAACTGCAATTTCTATAACATCGGCTTCATGAATTTCTGCTTGATAAATAACA
The DNA here is from genome assembly GCA_964445645.1 of uncultured Aureispira sp. Classification (GTDB taxonomy): domain Bacteria; phylum Bacteroidota; class Bacteroidia; order Chitinophagales; family Saprospiraceae; genus Aureispira. The sequence continues at coordinate 22,509 of CAYULH010000086.1, forward strand.
GCTGCATCGGTCATAATAGTTCCTATTCCAAGCAAATCCAATTCACCATATCCCCATTGTCTAAACCATTCTACCCGTGCTTGCTGTGCATAAACCAATAGCATTTCATTGCCCACATGTCCTCCATAGTTGAGATCGGTCACTCTTACTTTCAATTCCATACTAAAATCATAATGCTGGGGCATGTCTAATTTTATTCTCATAGTTTCTTTTTATTAAGAACATCTAAAATAATGTCATTTTGTTACACTTCACCCTGTTTTTGTCTTTAGATATAGCAATATTGGGCTGGTTTTGTTGTCTTATTCCTAGCAAAATCTTATAGAAAAGTTATTTTTGACCTATAGCCCTTAGGTTAGAGCATATTTAGAACAAGACGGCGTTTTTTTTGTAGAGTAGTAACACACAAATAGTTGATGCAGGATTTAAGTAGGTGCAAAAAAGTAACCGTACAATAAAAAATGAGAGACTCACGAAGT
>CAYULH010000087.1:0-20820 GCA_964445645.1 uncultured Aureispira sp.
GCAGTATTAATTATAATCTAAATTTAGAACTTAACAGCCCTGCCCTTCGGGATTCTTAAAACCACTGTGTAAAAACTAGAAAACTTAGAACTTAACAGCCCTAATCCACAGATTTACTTAGACTTAGTAGGATCAGGCAGCATTTTGATTTCTACCAAGGCTTCTCCATTCTGATAGCTGATCAGGGTTTGCATGGGGCGGTCTACCATCCACCAAGGGGCAGCGGGCTGAACAATAATAGAAGCTTTGCCATTGAGCCATTCTACAATGACTTCGCCCGTGGCATTGCTCTTTTGTCCATTCATATCTATAACAAAATCAGAGCGATATTGCCCCTCAAAGGGGCGACGAATATCGGGCAATGGAGGCGCAAAAGTGATGCGTGTGCCTTGCTCCTCTTGGTTCCATTGTTGGGCGTAAGCCACCTCTAACTCCTGACTATTGACTCTATTAAACTCATAAGTGAGCATTCTAAAATCATTGAGCTGCTGAATGCTGGCTTTTTGTGGATTGCTGGCATAATTCCACACTTGCTCTACGGTAGTATCTTGTTTGTAATGGGTAGTAATCACATTGTTATCGCCTTTTTTGAGGTGAAATCGGCCACTGCTTAGGCCGCCTTGTGTTTGTTGAAGTGCCATCTGAAAAGGCACCAAGCCTAGCAATTTATCCATTTGGTACGGCTTCCCATCATAGCTAATGCTGGCTTTTTTGCCAAAATCCCGATAAGGCAAATCTAGTGCTACTAGCAACTGATTTCTGGAGTGTCCCATAGTGGAACCATTGCGTTTTTTTTGTGCGGTTTTGGGGTATTTTCCTTGGTAACTGGCCTTGACCTTAGTGCCTTTGATATTCTCATACTCAAACACCAAATCCAATTGCTTATCCGTGCTGTTGTCGGTGATTTTGACAGGATATTGCTTGCGAACCACTGGCAATTCGGGCAACCAACTCTGAATATTGGGAATATCGGCCACAATAAACTGATCCAAACTGCCTTCTTCGGCATCTTTCATAATCCAGATATTCCCCTCTCGTGTTTGGAGTTGAGCGTACTCGTGCATGTTCCAATCGGGATGCTTGGACACCAAAATCAAATCCAGTTCGTAGGTAGCTGCCCAAACTTGTACGGGCATTACAGGAAAATCCACTAAGGGCTCGCCCGTGTATTTTACTTGGTGGGCTGTTCTTCTATACAATGTTTCTGCACGCTCTCTGGAATTTAGGGCGGGTCCCTCTGGGAGCATTCGTTTGAGGCTTTTGCAGGCTGTAAAGATTTGAGTTAGCATTATTAATAGAACTGTTGCAAGCTTGATATTGCTCATAATTAAGATAATGGGGTGTTTATAATGGCGCAGGCCGTAAAGTTAAGTTTGTTTTGTATTATAATTGTAATAATAATTATAAGGAAAGCTATTTTCAATATTTTTTCAACAAGAAAAACGCCTTTTTGTTAAAGTTATGGATTCTTTGACAAGCTTTGAGCAGTATTCTAACTGATTTTATATTTAAGGTTAAAAATGCTTACTTTCTTAGCTTTTGTTAGCTTGATGCAGTACTTTTGTACCTTGTTTTTTTCACCAAAGCCATTGGAGCAATGCCTGAATTCAGAACCTTGTTTGACCAGTATAGTTGGGAAACCGTTAAGGAGAGTATTTACAGTAAAACAGCGAGGGATGTGGAAACTGCCTTATCGGCCCACAAGCGCACTTTGGAGGATTTTAAAGCCTTGATTTCGCCGGCAGCGGCTCCTTATTTGGAGCAAATGGCCCAATTGAGCCAGCAATTGACACTCAAGCGTTTTGGACGCACCATGCAGTTGTATATTCCCTTGTATTTGTCCAATGAGTGTCAGAATATTTGTACGTATTGTGGTTTTAGTTTGGATAATAAAATTGCCCGTAGAACCCTCAATGGGGCAGAATTATTACAAGAGGTAGAAGCCCTCAAACAAATGGGCTATGAACATGTATTGCTGGTAACAGGCGAGGCCAACAAAACGGTGGGCATGGATTATTTCAAAAAGGCGTTGCAATTGATTGGGCCGCATTTTGCTCAAGTTTCGATGGAGGTGCAGCCCTTGGATGAAGCCGATTATCGGGAATTGCTGCCACTGGGCTTACATGCTGTGCTGGTGTACCAAGAAACCTATCACAAGGAGGACTACAAAAAACACCATCCTAAAGGCAAAAAATCCAACTTCTACTACCGTTTGGCTACGCCCGATAGGCTGGGACGTGCTGGCGTACACAAAATTGGCTTGGGCACCCTGATTGGCCTAGAAGATTGGCGCACCGATAGCTTTTTTACGGCCTTGCACCTCGATTATTTGGAACGCACCTACTGGAAAACCAAATACACTTTGTCGTTTCCTCGTTTGCGGCCCTTTTCGGGCGGCTTGGAACCCAAAGTAGCCATGAATGATCGGGAATTGGTGCAGTTGATTTGTGCTTATCGAATTTTTAATGAGGAAGTGGAATTGTCTATTTCTACCCGCGAAACCGAAACCTTTAGAAACAATGTCATCAAGCTGGGCATCACCTCTATGAGTGCCGGCTCCAAAACCAATCCGGGAGGCTATGAGGTTGCACCGCAATCCTTGGAGCAGTTTGAGATTTCGGATGAACGCTCGCCTGCTCGTATGGTGCAGGTTCTGCAAGAACAGGGCTACGAGGCCGTTTGGAAGGATTGGGAGGCGGCTTATAAGGGGTAGGATTGGTTTGCCCTACTGCATTGGCCAAACCCACTCCCCTTTTTTATTGATATAGCCCACTTTATTGGCTTTTTCTACTCGAAACAAGCCATTGCCCACTTCCTCAATTTGCTCATAGACAGGCTCTAGCAGCACCTCGCCTTGGTCATTCACAATGCCCCAAAACTTATTGATAGTAACCGTGGCTGCTCCTGCTTCAAAATCAGTAATGTGGTCGTATTTGTCGGACAAGATGGTCAAGCCTTGTGCATTAATCATTCCCCATTTGTCTTTAGGTTTGACAATAGCCACTTGGTTGTGAAAGGGCTTGGCTCCTCGGTATAAGAGGGGCGTTTGTGGTTGGGCATTCTCATGAATAAAAGCATAGCCGCTGTTGCGTTTTTTGAGTAATGCTAAACCTTGCTCATAGCCCAAAATCTTGTCGTGAATAACGGGCATCACTACTCCCCCTTTGCTGTCTAGCACGCCTGTTTTGTTGTAGGCTTTCCAAACCACTACTTTGCCTTCCTGAAAATCGGAAGCCTTGACATAGGTGGCAGGAATCACCACCTCGCCCTGCTGGTTGAGGTAGCCATAACGCCCTCGATTGTTCTTGAATCGGGCCAAGCCCTCCGAAAATGGCTCTATGCGTCTGAATTCGTCCTTGCCCACAAAATTGCCTGTGGTATCAATCAATTTCCAATTGAGATTGGGGCGGAAAATGCTTTTCTGGCCAGTGCCCTGCATCCGAACAGATGCCAAGCCTTCGGAGAATTCATTGATGGCTCCAAAGGAGCGTTTGCCCACCCATTTGCCTTCTCTATTCACCAAGCGGTAGCGTTTGCCTACACGTACTTTGGCTAGGCCATATTCATTGAAGGGCGTGATTTTTTTGAAACGTTTTTTGGGTTTTAGTACAATGGTACCGGTGCTGTCTATAATGCCCCAGCCCTTGCGAGAAATACGCATCACGGCCATGCCTTGATGAAAATCTTTGAGCTGGCTGTAACGTCCTTGGAACAGCAATTGGCCTTGTTTGTCAATATAGCCTCTTCTTCCTTTGGGCAATTGCACCCAAGCCTTGCCCTCTGAGAAATCGCCCACCCGAAGGTACTTGGCCTCCACCACTGCCTGCCCATTCTTATCATAAAACCCCCAACGATGTTTTTTCATAAAGGCCGCACGCCCTTCTTTGTAATCTCGTATTCGACGCTGGGTAATGGGTACCACCACCTCCCCTTTTCTATCCAAGAACCCCCAAGCCCCTGTAGTGCTTTGTACGGCAATTCTATCTTCTTGGTAGGTTCTGACTTGAGTGTATTGTGGCGGAAAAATCAACTGGCCTTGTTCATTGACTGCTCCTTTCCATTGATGTTCTTGATGAATCAAATACAAACCACTATCTGTTTTGGGGAGTATATCCAAGCCATCATACTGAGGGGGCAATAATTCCAAGCCATCTCCATCCAAAATACCATAATGCCCTTCCTTGACCACCACGGCATGACCACGATGGTAACGATTGGCGTGTTCGTATTGAAAATCAACCACTACACTTCCATTAATATCAATATAGCCCCATTTGGGTTCTACACAATGCAATTTGCCAATGCTGTTAAACAACTGAAAAAAGCGCAAATCATCATCTTGGTCATAGCTGTAATTGGCTATCATCATCTGATAATAATACCTTGCTCTTTGAAGATAAGGCTGCACTTGTTGCTTCAAGTCTACTTGTAATTTGCCTTTTTTGGTGGCTCTGGCCTTGCCATCTACAAATTTGCCAATGTATATGTAATCTCTAGCCACCACACGCCCTCTAGTATTGATGAGTCCGTGCTTGCCGCCAATAAATACACAACGGGCTACAGGCAAGCTATCGCGCGTAAAATCGGACATACGTATGTCCAAAAATTCCATTGGGGTGACGGGCAGACCATGTTCATTATTAAAAATGCCGATGCGTTGGTTAAAAATCAAATTGATGCGTCCAATATCTTGCTTGCCGCCAACATTCATTTTTGTTTCCACTACCAAGGTCAAACCTTGTTCGGGAAGCACGTGTACATTGGCCCACTGTGGTGTGTACTTGTAACGTTGAGTTTTGGTGTTCATCAGTCCCCAGCGGCCAGAACGGGTATGGTATTCCCAACGAAGGGTATCATTGATTTGGTAAATATCTCTTCCATTGCTCCGAACAGGTGCATTGCTTCTTGCTCGGCGGGCACCTCCTATACGCAAAGAGCGTATTTTGGCAAAGGATTGTCGCCCCTCTAGTTCTCCATTTTCATCAAAATTAAACAACTGCATGGGCTTGCCGTCTGGACGATAACGCGCCTGATCGTCTCTTACACTAAAATTTTCTTGATAAATCAAGGGCAATACTTCCTTGCCTTGCTGGTTCATGATGCCACATTTCTTATCTCTGCAAACCAAAGCTACTTTTTCAGAAAACGCTCCTACAAAATGATACTTGGGTTCTATTCTAAAACGATCATTGGCCTTGACAACGCCATAATAATCTCCTTGCTGGTAGCTAAAAAAACCATAGCCCAAACTCTTGATGGCTTCTGCTTTGACCCGAAACAATACCTGCCCTGTGCTGTCCATGTACCCCACTGTTCCGTCCGAAAAACGAGCTTCTAGCCATTTGGTATTCACTAGATATACGGATACAAAATCATCTTCTATCAGTTGGCGAGTGTTCTTATTGTAAACATACATTTTGCCATCTCTCCAGAGGGTCATGATGCCTAGTCCATGATTACTTTTGCGCTCCCATTCATTGGGAATCAAACACTGTCCTAAGGTATCATACAAGCCCCATAAATTGTTGCGTTTGGTCCACAATAGGCCATTGTCCCATTCTATGGTTTGCATGGTTCTAGGAAACAATAAATCTCCTTGTTGGTTGATCCACTGTTTGGCATCATTGGTATCTACTATCTCTACCCAACCATTTTGGGCATATTTAAAATTTTGGTATACAGGTGGCAATAAACGTCCTGTGTTGCAGTGTGCCAAGCCCAATGCTCCTTGGTATTGGTAACTAAAAAAGCCTGCTTCCAATAACTCAATGCTTGCATCCAAACTATCAAAAAGCACTTCTCCTTTTTCGTTAATGACTTGCCATACATTTATGGTTCTAGCGGCAAACAGTTCTTCTCCCAAATAGAAGAGATTCTTGTACTGACAGGGCAGTTTGGTTTGGCCTGCTTGATCCAATGCACCTAGTTTTCCATCTTGCTCTACCAAATAATATCTTCCCTTCTGTAAGTTGCCAATGTGTTCATAAGTTGTTTCTACAACCAACTCTCCTTGCTGGTTGGTCAAGCCCCACTGTTGGTTGACACGCACCGGAAATAATTGTGCTTGGCTCAAATGAGCCACCATCAAAAAAAGGAAAATGTACAGATAGTTAGAGCGGGTATTCATAAGCTAAGTTTTAAGATAGCACGTTTGGGTTGGTTAAGGGTGTTGTAATTTTTATAACCTGTGTCGTTTTCATAAGGATAAAAGGGCGTAATGGTTACACTATATTACTTAATAAACAACAAATCTTTTACTTCTTGCTTATCTTATTTCGTCCTTTCGGAAGGAATGCTTCCTTCCTTAGCTTATGTCGGAAGGAATGCTTCCTTCCTTGTCTTATGTCGTCCTTTCAGGACTTAATACCTTAGTGCTGCCTTTTAGGGCTTTTTTATGATTCAAACAAAAAAAGGCAACTATCCCAGAGGACAGTTGCCAAATTTTATTTCTTTATTATCAATCTTATACTACGAATCTTAACTATTCATAGCACCAATAAGGTATTTGATGTCCTCTACAGAGCTGATGACCTCGCCTGTGGTAGCTAGTTCAACATTCCACTTCTTTTTGTTAGGTTGTTTGTCAAACGCCATAAAAGCATTGTTCTTTACTACAGCAGCTTGGCCATTGGGCAAGATGGCTAACAATGTATTCTTTTCGGCTGGATTGTAAGAGAACTTATCCAAATTACCCTCAGAATAACGTACTACAGAGCGATATTGATTGGTGATTAGAAAGTATTGTACATTTTTACTGCCTGTTTTTTCAAAGGCTTTTTGAGCCAACAAATCAAACTTTGGTGCCATGACACAGCGTCTACGATTGTCGTTTTTCCAAATATCCCAGTTGTAAATACCAAAGTTGTTGACTTGGAAACTGCGAACCAAATCGCCTTGTGCTTCCCACCCTGTACGTAGGGCTTCTTGTTGTTCTTTGGCTTGCTCGTAGGCGGCTCTGTTTCTCTTGTTAAAATCGGCCAAGGCTTTGTCATAGTCTTTATCAGTCAATACAGGGCGTACCGTCGTGCTAAATTTTTTGTTAGGCCCACTAAAAAGCATTTCATAATAACCATTGTCCAAAGGCTTGAGATCTATGCCATACCACTTGGTAGAGGGATTGAATACCCATTCGTTTTGCTCTGGATCTTGCCCCTCGCCTGTGTATTCCCAAATTACATTCTTAAAGGTACGGAGTTCTGGCTGACGCTGATAATCTATAATTAGGTCAAAGACAAAATTGTTGGTTTGGTCACTCTTTACAAAGCTAGGTTTGTCAACCATTTGCTGCTGGAGTTCAGCATCCAATTTTCGGAGAGCAATCTGCTTTTGGGTATTGGGCTGGGCTGGTTTGGTGCCTTTGTCTTTCCAACGGCAATCCTTGGGGCCCAATTGGTAGAAATTGTAGTCATTGCCGGCTACGTGCGAATTCATATCCACTTGAACGGGTTTGTTGGCCGTCATGAAAATTTCTTCGCCATTTTGGTTGCCTTTGATTTCGAACATGCCTGCTGTTTGCATATATGCGCCTGTTTCGGGGTCGTGCATAGGGATTCCGCTGGCAATGATGTCTTCGGCCGAGTGAAATTCACGGTACTTGATGGTGACTTCTCCCTTGATGGGCTTGCCTGCTTTGTCTACAAAGGCATTGGCTGGAATGGCAATTCTGCTGCCTTGTGGCGTTACAATTAGTTTTCCTTGCTCGGCATTAATTTTATACTCTTGATAAGGCACATCTACGCCTGCAATGGGCGGCGCAACCGCCAAAGTATTGCTCAAGGTAGAAGCAATTGCTTGGTTTTCGGTACTGGTAAAGGCTTGAGCCGTACCTATAGCCGTGGTATTGGGATTATCAGTAGTTTCTGATATACTAGTAATCGTGTTTTCTTCTGTATCTGTATTATTAGACGGGGTATTGTTGCAAGCTCCTAAGAACAAGCTAAAGGATACCAAGGCTGCCAAGAAAAGATTGGGATTTGTTTTAATAGTCATAGTATTTTCAATTTGAAAAGCAGTGTTTACATGAAAGCAATTGAATAAAGTTCTAAAAGCGCTGGTACCTTTGGCGCTCATCCCCATAAGGAGCAGATGAAAAAAGGTTACAAGTTGGTGGCTAGTTTTTATAAAAAAATTCTAAACCTTCTACTTCTTTGCAAAAGAAAGCCAAGCTTATCCTCTTCAAACCAACAAAATTTGATACTTTTTGAGTAGTTTGTGTTTATCCATTTTTATGACAAAAAACCAATAATAACTTTTGAGAACTACTATATTCATATTACTCGCCTTGAGTTTGGTTTGGAGTGCTTGTTTGCCTGTTGATCAAACCAATCTTAATTCGGTTAATGATATTGCATTAGAGCAATTTAATACCAGCATGGATAGCGATAGTTTGGGCTATAGAGATACCGTTTATATCCCCATTTATTCGTCTATTTACAGCAAAACCAAGGATGTACAATTTAATCTGACAGCAACCTTAAGTATCAGAAATACAAGTTTGTACATCCCTTACAATCTATTGAGTATGTTATCGAGGAAAAAGATATTGCAGGGGGTACAGGGGCTAATTTTATCATAGAGTGGGCGGCTATATCCAGCCAAGTCAAGCCTGTTTTTCAGGGGGTGATGATTTCTACCAATGGGCAACAGGGAATTTCGTTTTTGACTGAGGGCGTGTCTATTAGTAGGCGTTAAAGCAATATTTTTTACCATTTATTTAAATCTAAAAATAAGGCCACATACAACTGATTATCAGCAAAATAAAGCTTTTTATTTTTATTTGAATAAAAAATATCATGCTCTTTTCTGCAATGCAGTTAGCAAAATTGGCTCGCTTTTTATTTATAAGTAAAATAAGCCTCTGCAAGTAACGTTATTAGAATAGCCTCAAAATTATTGGACAAAATAATAGTGAGTCCTTGACAGAATTTTTATATTACGGGCTGCTAAGTACATATACAAGCATTGAAGCACTAAATTGCTATTATAAGTAGTCTCTAAGAAGTCATTGTATTATATAATCATTGTCTTTTGCACCTACTTAAAATTATATCCTAATCATTTTTGGACCATCCAACTAACAACACTATGATTTTCAATCCTTTGTTTCTATTTCAAGATGATATTCCAGTTGATTCTACAGCCTTAGAGGGCACAACAGAAAGCTTTTCACTTATTGGAGTAGTGGCGCAAGGTGGTACAATCGGGGTAACGATTGCTATCATCCTGTTATTTTTGTCGGTACTCGCTATTTATATTCTCATTGAGCGATATTTGACCATCAAACGTGCAGGAGAAGTAGATGATAACTTTATGAATTCTATTCGGGGGTATGTACAGAGTGGCGATATTAAATCGGCCATCAATTTGTGCAATACGGCCGATACGCCTGTAGCTCGTTTGGTAAGCAAAGGTTTGCAGAGAATTGGTAAGCCACTAGAAGATATTAATACGGCCGTACAGAATGTAGGTAACTTGGAAATTTACAAATTGGAAAAACGTCTTTCGCTGTTGGCTACTATTTCGGGTGCTGCCCCTATGATTGGGTTCTTGGGAACGGTAACAGGTATGATTTTGTCGTTTATGAACATGGCCGACGGAGATGTAAGCCCTGCTTCTTTGGCCGGTGGTATTTATCAAGCCTTGATTACTACAGCATTTGGTTTGGTGGTGGGTATTATTGCTTTTATTGGTTACAATACCTTGATTGCTCAAATGGATCGTGTTGTATTTAAGATGGAGGCGGCCACGGTAGAGTTCTTAGATTTGTTGCAAGAACCAGCTTAGTATCAACCAACCACTATTGTCTTCACCCAAAGGCTGTTGTTTTTGTTTTTTTGTAAGAACAAATTACGTCTTTGTTAATTCATTATCATGGGATTAAAAAAGCGCAATAAATTCAATGCAGAATTTAATATGTCGTCTTTAACGGATATTATTTTCTTGCTGCTTATCTTTTTTATGTTAACCTCTAGCTTAACGAGTCCAAACACCCAGCACTTGGATCGTCCCAAGTCTAATAGCACTACGCCTTCGCCTCAGAATGTAGCCTTGTCTATTACACCTGATGGGAAATATTTTGTAGATGCTGATGAAGTGACACGGGATCAATTGGAGCAAAAACTATTGGAGGCCATCAATAAAGAGCGTCAAAAAAACCGAGAGAAGAATATAGATACAGAGGTAACAGTAGTACTCAATGTAGAAATGACAGAGACAACGGGCACTATTGTAGAATACATGAAAATGAGCAATAAATTGGGTGTACGTCTAATTTTGGCAACTGAAGCAAATACCTAAAAACAATTAGTCATGGGATTAAAGAAATCAAGTAAGCCTTCCGCAGAATTTAATATGTCGTCTTTGACAGATATTATTTTCTTGCTGCTCATCTTTTTTATGCTAACGTCTAGCATGGTGAGTCCGACAGCCATCAACTTAAAATTGCCCAACTCTAGCAAGGACACCCGAAAAAATAAAAAGGTAACGGGCCCTATCAAGTTGGATATTAACAAACGAAAGGAATATACTATCAATGGCCGCCGCTTGGCAGAAGATGCTGTGCGTGCCAAAATGGTGAGTATTGTCAGCAATGACCGTAGAAAACCCGAGGATATTGTTGTTATTCTTTCGATACATGAGAAAGTAGATGCACAAACCTTGGTTACCAATGTGGATTTGCTCAATGACTTGGGCGTAAAAATGATTTTGGCGACTCAATTAAAATAGAACACTGCAAAATGTTGCAAAAAACTGAAAAAGCAACCTTAAAAAAGTTAATTAAAAATTTGCAAGGTATTTAGAAAAATCCCACATTTGTAATAATGAAACAAACAAACAACATATCTACTATTGGACAAATCCAAGCTCATGCCGCAATGGCGTGGTGGTGGCCTACTTCCCTTCGATGGCGAGAGTAGCAAAGCCCCCTATATATGTATCAAAGATATGCTTAATAATATATAGAACTTGCACTTCTCTCGCAGAGGTGCAAGTTCTTTTTTTGTCTACACACCGCTTTTACCAATCCACTAATTATGAGTACCATCAAACTGAATACCGTATGCAGAACACGACTGGCAGATTTGCACACGCCTGTAAGTGTTTATTTGCAATTGCGTGATAAGATTGCCCACAGTATTCTACTAGAAAGTTCAGATTACCAATCCAAAGAAAATAGCTATTCCTTTATTTGTGCCGAGCCTATTGCAGAGGTATTGCTCCAAAATCGTCGCTTGGAGTGTCATTTTCCTAATAAAGCATCGGATTACTTGGATATTCCTCCCAAAAGCAATGTTTCTAATCTATTGCAAAACTTTTGCAATCATTTTGAATTTGAAGGATCGGAGGAGTTCCAGCGTTTTAATGGCTTGTTTGGGCACACCAATTTTGATGCGGTGCAGCATTTTGAGACCTTGGAATTGGATGCCAACAAACGCCAACATGATCTGCCCGATTTGCGTTATGCCATTTATCGTTATGTGATTATTATCAATCATTACACCAGCCAAATGTATCTTTTGGAGAATTTGGTAGAAGGGGAAAGCAGCCAATTGGAGCGCATCGAACAATACTTGCAAAAAGGGGCATTAACCACTTATTCCTTTGACCTTCAAGGGGAACAAAGCAGCAATTTGAGCGATGATGAATTTAGAACCTTGGTGAGCCACGGAAAAAGACACTGTGCTATTGGTGATGTTTTTCAGATTGTGTTTTCACGCCAATTTCAGCAGCCGTTTCAGGGCGATGATTTTAATGTGTATCGTGCTTTGCGCTCTATCAATCCCTCTCCTTATCTATTTTATTTTGATTATGGCACCTACAAAATCATGGGTTCCTCTCCTGAGGCTCAATTGGTTATTCGGGACCAACAAGCCATTCTCACGCCCATTGCTGGCACTTATCGACGCTCTGGCAACCCTCAAATAGATGCAGAACGAGCGCAAGCGCTACAAGCTGACCCCAAGGAAAATGCAGAACACGTAATGTTGGTGGATTTGGCTCGAAATGACCTCAATCGTCATACCCAAAATGTGGCCGTGGCCGAGTACAAAACCATTCATTATTACAGCCATGTGATGCACTTGGTTTCTAAGGTAGAAGGGGATTTGCCCCAAGAGGCCAACATTTTCCAAGTGTTTGGCGATACCTTTCCCGCAGGCACCTTGTCGGGCGCACCCAAATACAAAGCCTTGCAATTAATCAACCAATATGAAAATCAGAATCGTGGATTTTATGGCGGTGCTATTGGTTTTTTCAATCCTACTGGCCAACTGAATCAAGCCATTATGATTCGTTCTTTTATGAGCAAGGATTATACGCTTTATTTCCAAGCAGGTGCGGGTATTGTGATTGATTCGGACGAAGAAAAAGAACTACAAGAAGTAAATAATAAGTTGGCTGCCTTGCAAAAAGCCTTATTCCAAGCTGTTGAATTGTAATCCCATATTTATCATGAAATTATTAGTTATAGACAACTACGACTCGTTTACCTACAATCTGGTACAATACTTACGAGAATTGCAACCGACTTCTATTGAGGTGTTTAGGAATGACCAAATTGCCTTGGAGGCTATTGAGGCTTATGATGCCATTGTGCTTTCGCCCGGTCCGGGATTGCCCGAAGAGGCAGGTTTGTTGCTGGATATTATTCGGACATACTCTGGGCGCAAACCCATTTTGGGAATTTGTTTGGGGCATCAGGCCATTGGGCAAGTATTTGGGGGGCAATTGCACAACCTTAGCAAAGTGTATCACGGCTTGGCTACGCCCATTGAGCTGTTGCAGCAAGAGGGTATTTTTGCTGGGCAAGAGTCGCCCCTCACGGTAGGCCGTTACCACTCTTGGGTGGTGGCTACACAGGGATTGCCCGAGTGTTTGGAGGTATTGGCCCAAGATGCACAAGGCCAAATCATGGCCTTCAAACACCAAGAGCATCCTACTTGGGGCTTGCAGTTTCATCCCGAATCGGTACTCACGCCCACAGGCAAGGATTTGCTTCAGAATTTCTTAGAGCTTGCTCAGAATTTTTACACCACATTGGTTTCCTAATTTCAATTATCATGAAAAAATTACTAGAAAAATTATTCCAACAGGAATATCTAGATCAAGCAACAGCCAAACAGACCTTGGTTGATATTACACAGGGGGTTTACAATCCTGCACAAATTGCTGCCTTTATCACCGTTTTTCAGATGCGCCCTATTGCCTTGCAAGAGTTGTTGGGTTTTAGAGCTGCATTGTTAGAATTGTGTGTGCCTATTGATTTGGCCGATTTTGACAGTGTAGATTTGTGTGGCACGGGTGGAGATGGCAAAGACACCTTCAATATTTCTACCTTGGCGGCGGTGGTCGTGGCTGGGGCAGGCTACCAAGTGACCAAGCATGGCAATTATGGGGTGTCGTCTGTGTGTGGTTCTTCCAATGTATTGCAAGCGTTGGGCTATCAATTTACCAATGATGCAGAGCAATTGAAACGCCAATTGGACAAACATAATTTGTGCTTTTTGCATGCGCCATTGTTTCATCCAGCCATGAAAGCCGTGGCGAGCATTCGCCGTGAATTGGGCGTTCGCACTTTCTTTAATTTATTGGGGCCACTGGTCAATCCTGTGCAGCCCAAACAGCAATTGGTGGGTGTGGCCAATTTGGAAATTGTGCGCCTATACCAATATATTCTACAGCAAAGCCAAAAGGAATATGCTATTGTTCATGCTTTGGATGGTTATGATGAAATTTCCTTGACAGGCGCTTTCAAGGTCATTACCCCCACACAAGAGCAATGCCTAGAGCCTGCACAAATTGGGCAACAACAACACGATGCCATTGCCTTGCAAGGCGGAAGCACCATTGAGGCAGCAGCACAAGTATTCTTAAAAATACTAGAAGGGCAAGGCAGTACTGCCCAAAATGCCGTGGTGTGTACCAATGCTGGCCTAGCTATTCAGCGTTTTCAGCCCCAACGCCCACTTACTGATTGCATTCAAGAAGCCAAAGACACCTTATTGAGCCAAAAGGCTTTTCAAAATTTCAAACAATTAATCCAAGCATAATGAGTACTATATTAGACAACATAATGGCCTACAAAAAAGAAGAGGTCGCCCAACAAAAAACCCTTTATCCCAGCCAATTATTGGAGCAAAGCATCTACTTTGAAACGCCTACTGTTTCGTTGGTAGAATTTCTAAAACGCCCCGATAAGCAAGGCATTATTGCTGAATTCAAACGCAAATCACCCTCCAAAGGCGTTATTAATGCCTATGCCAAGGTAGAAACAGTCTCTATTGGCTACATGCAGGCTGGGGCCTCTGCCCTATCGGTGTTGACCGATCAACATTTTTTTGGGGGCAAATTGGAGGATCTTACAGAGGCTAGAAAATACAATTATGCTCCTATTCTCAATAAGAATTTTGTACTAGATGAGTACCAAATCGTACAAGCCAAATCTATAGGGGCTGATGTTATTTTGTTGATTGCAGAATGCTTGAGCAAAGCCGAAGTACAGACCTTGGCAAAATTTGCCAAGAGTTTGGGGCTAGAGGTTTTGTTAGAATTGCACACTGTGGAGCAATTGGATAAAATTTGCCCAGAGATTGACTTGGTGGGGGTTAATAATAGAAATCTAAAAACCTTTGAAGTCAATTTAGAAAACTCACTCCATATTGCCTCCCTCTTGCCCAGCAATTTGGTCAAAGTATCGGAAAGTGGCATCAGCAATCCCGATACAGTGGTCATGCTACAAGAGCATGGTTTTGAGGGTTTCTTGATTGGAGAACACTTTATGAAGGATGCACGTCCACACCAAGCATGTGCTAAATTCATTCAACAGGTGCGCCAGAAAAGCAACAAAACATTGATCCATGAAAATTAAGGTCTGTGGTTTGCGCCAAGCAGCAAACATTGCTGCGGTGGGCGCATTGCCCTTGGATTTTGTGGGCTTTATTTTTTATCCCAAATCATCGAGGTTTGTGGCCGAAAAGCCTGAAATCGTATTGCCAGCGCATGTACAACGAGTAGGGGTATTTGTCAATGCAAGTGTAGCCGAAATAGAAGAAAAAGCAAACTTGTTTGAATTGGACTACTTGCAACTGCATGGCGATGAGTCGCCCGATTTTTGTCAAGCATTGGCTCAAAAAGGGTACTCGATTATCAAGGCTTATGGCGTAGATGCTGCTTTTGATTGGGCAGTTTTGGAGGCGTACACCGCTCATTGTCAATTTTTTTTGCTCGATACCAAGGGCGCTTCTTATGGGGGCAATGGGATTCAGTTTGACTGGGATATTCTAAAACAGTATCCTTATGAAATACCTTTTTTATTGAGTGGTGGCATTGCTCCCGATAGCGTGGAAGCCTTGCAACATTTGGATATACCACAACTGTATGGCATTGACATCAACAGTCGTTTTGAGGATGCGCCTGCCCTGAAGAATGTGCCTTTGATTCATCAATTTATAGAACAGATTAAGTAGCTGACCAAAATTACTACTTACAATTTTTATAGTTTTATTATGACAACTAATAGCAATTATCAAGTCAATCCACAGGGTTATTATGGTAATTTTGGAGGGGCGTATATTCCTGAAATGCTCTATCCAAATGTAGAAGAATTGCGCCAGCAGTATCTCAATATTATGGCTCGCCCGTCTTTTCAGGAGGAATTTAATGCTTTGCTCAAGGATTATGTGGGCCGTCCCACGCCTTTGTATTTTGCCAAGCGTTTGAGTGAGCAATTTCAAACCAATATCTATCTCAAGCGAGAAGATTTGTGCCATACGGGCGCGCACAAAATCAACAATACGATTGGGCAGATTTTGGTGGCGCAGGCATTGGGCAAAACCAGAATTATTGCCGAGACGGGCGCAGGGCAACACGGTGTAGCCACGGCTACCGTTTGCGCCTTGATGGGCTTGGAGTGCATTGTGTATATGGGGGCGGTGGATGTAGAGCGTCAAGCGCCGAATGTGGCTCGTATGAACATGCTTGGGGCCAAAGTGGTGCCGGTACACAGCGGCAGCAAAACCCTAAAGGATGCGACCAATGAGGCCATCAGGGATTGGATCAATCACCCCAAGGACACCCATTATATCATTGGTTCGGTAGTTGGGCCTCATCCTTATCCAGATATGGTGGCCCGTTTTCAGGCGGTGATTAGTGCCGAAATACGCCAACAATTGCTAGAGCAAACAGGCCGAGCGTGTCCTGATCGGGTTATTGCTTGTGTGGGGGGCGGCAGCAATGCGGCTGGAGCCTATTATCATTTTTTGGATGAGTTGCAAGTGGAATTGGTTGCGGTGGAGGCTGCTGGACATGGGGTGCATACGGGCAAATCGGCCGCCACGAGTATGCTTGGTACAGAGGGCATTATTCACGCCAGCAAAACCCTATTGATGCAAACAGAGGATGGGCAAATCATAGAGCCGCATTCGATTTCGGCTGGCTTGGATTATCCGGGTATTGGCCCCATGCACGCCCACCTGATTACCAGCAAAAGGGCTGTGGCCGTGGCGGTTACAGACGAAGAAGCTCTAAAAGCGGCCTATGAGTTGGCGCGTTTGGAGGGCATTTTGCCTGCCTTGGAGACGGCTCATGCTTTTGCTGCCTTGCCCAAGCTGGATTTTCAGCCCAATGAGGTGACAGTCATCAACTTGTCGGGGCGTGGGGATAAGGATTTGGCAACGTATAGGGCGCATTTGCCTGCTTAATTTTTGAAGCATTAGACTTATAACATTATAATAATGAATAGAATACAACAACTTTTTGAACGCCAGCAAGAGGATATTCTCAATATTTACTGCACGGCAGGCTATCCCAAATTGGAGGATACGACCACTGTAATTGTGGAATTGGAAAAAGCTGGGGCTAATATTATTGAGTTGGGAATGCCTTATTCTGATCCGTTGGCCGATGGGCCGACCATTCAGGCGAGCAGCAGCGTGGCATTGGCTAATGGCATGTCTATCAAGGTCTTGTTCCAACAATTAGAAGACATTCGCTCCAAGAGCCAATTGCCTATTATTCTGATGGGCTATCTCAATCCTGTGCTGCAATTTGGTATGGAAGCTTTCTTGAAAGCTTGTAAGGCGGTGGGTGTGGATGGTTTGATTTTGCCCGATTTGCCGCTTTATGAGTATGAGCGGGATTATCAAGCCTTGTTTGAGCAGTATGGTTTGTCTATGATTTTCCTAATTACGCCGCAGACTTCGGAAGAGCGCATTCGCCAAATTGATGCCTTGAGCAACGCTTTTATTTATGTGGTTTCTACCGCAGCGACTACGGGCAAGCAAGCAGGTTTTGGTGATGAAAACATCGCTTATTTTGAGCGTGTTAGGGCGTTGGGACTCAAAAATCCTATATTGATTGGTTTTGGAATTTCTAAGGCGATTGATTACCAAACTGTTTGTAAATATGCCAATGGGGCGATTGTGGGGAGTGCTTTTATTAGAATGTTGGAGCAGAGTCACGATTTGCCCACGGATATTCACCAATTTGTTCAGGGTTTGCGCCAAGGGGTTTCTGTTTAATTCCTATCCTTATTTATTAAAACAACAATTATCATGATTATACAATCAGAAAAAAATATAGCGCCTCAGAATTATCAAAAATTACTAGCGCATTTAGAGGCTATTGATTATAAACATACCAAGGTGAGTACACAGTTTCAAGATTATATTGTGGCTATTGGTAAGAAGGAATTTGATATTAGAAGTATTGGTGTATTGGATGGTGTGCAGGATTTGCACCGTGTAAGCGACCAATATAAGTTGGTTTCGAGCAAGTGGAAGGTGCAGCCAACGATTATTGATTTGGGCGATGGTGTGAAGATTGGGGAAGGGCATTTTGCAATTATGGCGGGGCCTTGTTCTATAGAGGGCGAGCAACAAATTGAGGAGACGGTGGCGCATTTGAAGGCCAATAACATCAAAATTATGCGTGGTGGGGTGTATAAGCCAAGAAGTTCGCCTTATTCTTTTCGTGGTATGGGCTTGGAGGGCTTGCAGTTGTTTTACAAGGCTTGTCAGGAGGCTGGTATTAAGATTATTACGGAGGTCATGCAGGTTTCTCAAATTGAGGCGATGCAAGAGTATGTGGATATTTTTCAGGTGGGGGCACGCAATGCACAGAATTTCAACCTACTAGATTCTTTGGGGCAGGTGGACAAGCCTGTATTGCTGAAGCGTGGTATTTCGGGCAGTATTGATGAGTTGTTGCAAGCGGCGGAGTATGTTTTTTCTAATGGTAATGAAAAGATTATGCTTTGTGAACGGGGTATTCGCTCGTTTGAGAACAGTTATAGAAATACGCTTGATCTCAATGCCGTGCCTATTCTCAAACACAAATCACACTTGCCTGTGATTGTGGATCCTTCGCACGGTATTGGCTTGCGCCAATATGTAGATGATATGTCCCTAGCGGCAGTGATGGCAGGAGCCGATGGTTTGTTGGTAGAAGTACACAAACAGCCCGAACAGGCGTTCTCGGATGGGCAACAAACACTTTCGTTTGGAGAGGCAGAGCAGTTGTATTCCAAAATTAGAAAGACGGTGGCTTTGCGAGCGGAATTGGGGTAGTTTGGATGGTGTTGGAGCATAAAGAGAACAGGAGTCATCCCATAAGTTGGGGTGGCTCCTGTTTTATTATTCCACACTACTTAGCTTTTATAAAAAGGTGCTTTAGTACCACGAATATCATAATGAACAAAGCCACTGTATCGCCCAACGCCTCCGGGAGTAATCTTTCCTTCATCCATTAATCTAATGATTAGATCAAATAACTGATAGGAACCCATTTTGGAAGATACAATATCTGCTGCTCTGGCATACAGGTGTTGGCTATTGGAAACACCGCCTACCGCAGAGTTGAGTGCAGGTGCTCTATACCCCGAATTGATAGTAATGGCTCCGCCTGTTGCCGCACGAATAACTTCTAAGTTATTCATCAATTTTTGCATTGTGGGCCACATGTTTTGAGGTGGTTCTTCTACCAAATGAGGGTAAGTAGCAGACACGCATAATTCGCTTAGTTTAAAATTGGAAGTTCCGGGTTTGGAACCAGCAGGCAGGGGTTCTCCGGGATCAAAACTCGATCCTGCACTACCTCCTGTTGCCACTACATTAGGATCAACACTACCCTCACTACCATTTAGCCCTTTCCAGGTATTTTTGCCCGGTTCTACTAGACCATCTGGACTCATACCCAGTGATTTTTGGAAGGACTCAATAGAGCCAATAGTTTTGTTGCCAATTTTACCATCTACGTCTAATTTTCCACCTTTGGCATTCAATAATTCTTGTACAAGTTTGACATCGGCTTCCTTGTTATCTCCTCCTCGGCCTACAGAGCCAGAAATAGATTGACCTGTTCCTCCGTCTCCTGTGTTATCAGTTCCTCCGTCTCCTGTATTATCTCCTGTGTTATCAGTTCCTCCGTCTCCTGTGTTATCTCCTGTGTTATCTCCTGTTCCATCTCCAGAGCCACCACTATTGGCATCTTTTTCAACACCAGATACCGCAGCTCGGTAAGCTTCATCAGAGCTCATGCCTTGCCCCAAGTACTTTTGATAATCCTGTCTTGCTTCATTTAATGCTGCAATAAAATCCTCATGACTAATATGTGCGCCATTACCACCAATACCATCATAATAACTTCTGCCTGATACATCGTACCCGTTTGCTCCTATGGTGCCGGGCGGACAAGCAATAGAGGCCCACTCTTGTGCGCCTGCAATACCTGCTGAACGCTCATCACCACCGCCTGTAATATATTCATGTAATGCGGGGCGTTTCTTTTTCATCAAGTAATCGCTAAACAAGTACTCTTGTGTTTCTGCATTATATAACCTTGATGTCTCTAAACTAAGTGCGCTAATACCTTCTTTCAGGGTGGTAGGAATCATTTGATATTTGCCTACAGCAAATAGCTTATCTGCATGTCCTCCGGGTAGCTCTTGCATTCTTCTAATTTCGGCAAGCGTCATTTCTACCAGCTTCAATGGCTTATCAGCACCGATCATGGTATTGCCTACAGTACCTCTATTATAGGCATTATAACCAGCAGCCCCGCTTTCTCCTCCTTGTATGATAGAACTCACGGCCGTAGCTGGTGGCCCAGCAGGAATTTCACCCAACAAGCCTTTCCAAGTATTTTTACCGGGGTCTACACGGCCATCGGGGCGTGTTTGGCCTAAGCGACGTTGGAATTTTTTGATTTCATTAACTAGTTTATTGTCGGATTGTCCCGTTACTTCTAGCCCTGCACCATGACTATTGAGCCAACCCTGTACCGTTCTCACATCTTCTTCTTTGTTATCTCCTCCCTTACCTACAGAGCCCGAAATACTACGAGCCAAATTGCTGGTATCTGTGCTATTATCTGTAGAAGAGTCATCTCCAGAAGGCGTTCCGCCTTCGGTTCGAGGCAAGAAATCATTGGCATTCCAATCTCTGCTTTGCTGAATCTCGGCTACATAACCATTATTGGCATCATCAAAAGCTGTTTTTTCTGCCTCTTCGGCACTTTCGTAAGCTTGTAGAAATTCGTCTGCCTTGGCTACATACGCTTCTATTTTGGCTTTTTCTGCCTCTTCGATAGTAACTTGTTGAGCATTCAAATCTTCAATAGTATCGAGAGCTTCCCTTGCGCCTGCTCTTGCTTGCTCTACTTGTTCCTTTAGAGTAGATAGACTTCCATCACCTCCCATATCTCCTGTGCCATCACCTCCCGTGTCTCCTGTGCCATCACCTCCCGTGTCTCCTGTGCCATCACCTCCCATGTCTCCTGTGCCATCACCTCCCATATCTCCTGTACCGTCACCTCCCATATCTCCTG
>CAYULH010000087.1:20920-22618 GCA_964445645.1 uncultured Aureispira sp.
TGCCATCACCTCCCATATCTCCTGTACCGTCACCTCCCATATCTCCTGTGCCATCGCCTCCCGTGTCTCCCCCTACAGGATCAGGAACGTCATTGGTAGTTCCCCCAGTCAATTTGGCAAGCATAGCTTCTACTCGTGCCAAACGTTCTGCTAAATCATTATGGCAAGAGCTATCATAAGGATTGTTATGAAGTTTTAGAAAAGATTCTATGTTAGCTTTTAGAGCCTTTAGTCGGTCGATTAGTTCTTGAGAAACAGCCATATTCTATTATGTTTATTTTATTTTTCTAGTTTTTATTTGAATAATCATAAAACAGGACTTCAGCATTTTAGTTTTTATCTCCATAAAAATAACTATTCTAATACAACTATTCATCTCTATTTATGTCAATAAATTAAGAGTGGAATTACTAAAAAAGCATTAAATCCATCCTTTTTTTATTCTATTTGCCAAACAATCAAAAACATAAGCCACTAAAAATCAAACTTTTAGAATTTTGTGTGCTCAAAAAACAAGAATTAGATAGAATTAAAATCTTAGAATTAGCTAAGTTCATTTACACTGCTCACCAAATTACAATTATAGTACTCTATTTCTTTTTTATAAATCTACTCTTTGAATTGGACAGTGTACAATAAAAAATAGAAGCCACCCTCTTAGGGGTCGCTTCTATTAGTTAGAATACAGTTATTATTAGTGGTTATTACCAAGTGGTATAACTACCACGAATATCATAATGGACAAAAGTACCATAAGCCTTCAATCCTCCGGGTGTAATCTCACCTGCATCCATCAAACGCTTAATTACATCACGGAATTCGTTAGGACTTAAGCTGCCAGAAACCATATCTGCAGCTTGGCAAAGCATGTGTTTACTTGCAGAGGCGCCACCTATGGCAGAGTTCAATTCTGGACTTCTATAACCAGAAGTAATTCTGATAGAACTACCAGTAGCCGCACGAATTTTTTCCAAGTTGTTAAATAATCGTTGCACAGTAGACCACATGTTCTGGGGAGGTTCTACTGCCAGATCAGGTCTAGAACCAGACACGCAGAATTCATCTAGTGAGAAGTTGGATGTTCCGGGTCTTGATCCGGGCTGTAGTTCTTCTCCGGGGTTAAAGTCTGAAGATGCTGTGCTTCCTGAACCACCAGTAGAAACGACACTTGGATCAACACTGCCTCCACTGCCAATCAATCCTTTCCATGTATTTTTGTCAGGTTCTACCAATCCATCCGGTGTCATTCCTAGAGAATCTTGGAAAGACTCAATAGAGCCAATAGTTTTGTTTCCAATTTTGCCATCTACATCTAGTTCTCCACCTTTGGCATTGAGCAATCCTTGTATTACTTTTACATCCGCTTCATTATTATCGCCTCCTCTGCCTACAGATCCTGTAATACTCTGACCTGTTCCATCCCCTGTATTGTCACCTCCCATATCATCCCCTGTTCCTGTGCCGTCGCCTGAACCACTAGTTAAGCCTTTCCATGTATTTTTGTCAGGTTCTACCAATCCGTCGGGTGTCATTCCTAGAGAGCTTTGGAAATCTTCGATAGCACCAATAGTTTTGTCACCAATTTTACCATCTTTATCTAGCTGTGCTCCTTTGGCATTAAGCAACTCTTGTACTAGTTTCACATCTGCTTCATTATTATCGCCTCCTCGACCTACAGACCCTGTAATACTCTGACTT
>CAYULH010000088.1:0-22480 GCA_964445645.1 uncultured Aureispira sp.
CTCACGAAGTAAAATATCCGTTTTTTGTTATAAAGAATTTTGAACAACTACTTAGATTACAATTACTATGCTATAAAGTACTAAACACAATATACTTATAAAAAACACCAACTCCCCCCCTATCTACCTTTTCCCCTTCCACAACGTTTAATAAACTACAATAAGTCATTTGCATAATGCCCCCTCCTTATTAATCGCCATTTATCACAGATTCATTTATGCAGCATTTCAACTCTTGGGCATTCATTGTCCTAGCCATCATAAGCTTTACCTTTTTGCCCACACAGGCAGCCATTATTTATGACTATTCACCTCCTGCCAAAAAGAAGAAAAGCAAAAAGGCCAGCCAAAAAGCACCTTCTATTTTTAGTTTTTTGGTGCCTAAATATGCTTCTCAGGCAGCACCCAATCAAGTACAACAAGAGCAGGGCACTTATGCTATTGAATTCACCATTATTGCCTTTACATTCTTTTCCTTGGCGGTCATTGCTTCGGTGTTGGTACTTATTTATATGGTTATTCCTATTCTTATAGCGAGTATTTTGATTGCCATCAATGCCTTGGGAGTAGTACTAGCAGCTTATGGTTTTGAACCTAACCCCAGTGCTGGAATGTCTATTGTTTATACGCCTATTGCTGTTTTGGCCAATTTGATTCTTGTAGGATTAGCCTTTAGTATTCCTTGGTTGTGGATTTCTGCGGTAGTTATTGCAGGTATTTTGGCTGTTTTCTTCTTGGTAGTTTTAATTCTGTATTTGATTGCTATGAGTAATCCCCCCTATCGAACTATTATAGAAAAGGAAGATGAGTAGAGTTGAGTTTTCTTTAAGTCCAAGACTTAAGATGTGAGAAATTCTTTAAGCTCTAATAGAGTTTTTGACTTTATCTTGTTCTATTTGTTTGGTTTCTTCATCTTCAGCAATGATAAATTCTTGTTTTTTGACAATCAATTTCCACCAATTTTTGGTTTTGATCAAGTTTCCTGAATGCTTCTCTAGGCGATAACAGAGTTCTATATTGGGTTCTTCTTTGTCATTTATAATTCGGCTCAGTTTGGTATAGTGAATAGCTAAGTCATCTGCAATTTCACTTCTTGATTTTTTGATAATACGAATGTACTCTCCAAGATACTTACCAAATGTTTTTTCAAACGAAAAGCTATCTTCTTTTATATAATTTTCCATTAAAAAACGCAAACGCATAACATCAGCAAGAATTCTTTCTTCTTCCGAAGTTTCTTTGAGCATTTTCATACGCAAAGCACCAATTTCTTCTTGAGCTTTTTTATGTTCCTCTTCCGACAAGTCAGCAGGAATAATTGCAGCATCTACAATTTCTTCGTCTGTAAACTTTTTCTTGAGCTTTTGATATATTTTGTCGTACTTCATACTATAAATATTTATCAATTAAGTTGATTGAAGCTTGCTTTTCTATGGCAAGTTGATTTCCATAAGCAATAAATCCGTATTTTTTTACGTAGAGTTCAATTAACTCTGTTTTGGGAATTAAAGAAACAAATCCTAAATAACCTTTCTCAAAAGCAAGTTTTGCAGCAAAAGCTAAAAGACATCCTGCAATTCGATCAATTTTTTTCTCTTTTCCTTTGTTGTCATTTGAGCTTTCCAC
This sequence comes from uncultured Aureispira sp., assembly GCA_964445645.1. Classification (GTDB taxonomy): domain Bacteria; phylum Bacteroidota; class Bacteroidia; order Chitinophagales; family Saprospiraceae; genus Aureispira. The sequence continues at coordinate 1,627 of CAYULH010000088.1, forward strand.
TAAGTTGACGTGGATTCGTAGTTCTCTAGGATAATTTATAACAGAAAGTAATCCCAAGATTTTTTTATCACCTTTTTTAACAATTTTGAATATATGATAGTCTTTTTCTTTTGACCAATCAAAATCAAATTGTCCAGATTTTTTGATAGTTACAAAATCTCTTTCTTCAATTTCAAGTATTTCTGCTGCAAACTCTATGTCTCCTTTTACTTGTAAAAGTTTCATTTATGCTAAATTTATTTTACAAATTTCGTAAAATAATTTGACAATATCAAAAATATTCTTTCTTAAAATAAGTAAACAAGAAAAACAATATTCTGTTGGTAAAGCTCACTTAATCAGCCCCAAACACCTCCCGCACATAAGGATTCTTAGCATTCGATTTCCAGATAAAGCCATCTATAATATAATGCGTCAATTGGGGCAAGGCCAATAAGGCAAAGGCGAGTGCCTTGGCCCAAGGCTGTTCCAACAAGGCCATTGGATACGGCAACAAGACCATAAAAAAATCGGGACGTTCCCCATACAAGAGCATATCCCAAAAATACTCCTCCAGCCAAGCCAAGCAAATGACCGTGAGGACAACCAGTAAGCTCCAATACCACCAAGGTTTGCTGCTGGATTTTTGTTGTAATGCTTGTTTTTGGTATTGATAATAAATAATCAACGCCATATAAGGCAGACCATGTGCCACTACATTCGTTACCGTAAACACCAAATCAGAATTGAAATACACAATGCCACCATACCAATTGAAGGCCGTGGTCAGCATCCACAAGATTTTGCCCCATTGCCAGTGTTGTGCCTTTATCCGTTCCTCAACCAACCAAGCCAATAGAATCAGGCCATACAGCCCATTACCCAACACAAAAAAACGCTCCCAAAATGCCTCTGAAACAGGCAAATAGTTCCTCAATGTCACAAAATCATCCACCACAAACCAATTGAAGGTCAAGCCCTCTGCCAAATGCCAATACAACACAGGGTATAAGGTGGCCCAATACAGCACCCATTTGTCCTTAAAGATTTTTTTTACCCCAAAATCCTTGGCCTTGGCTTTGTACAAGGCCAAAAAGCCATACTGTTGCTTGACAAAATGAAACAAAGCCAAATAGGCCAACAGCCGCCAAAATCCAAATTCTGAATACCAAGCCAAACCCAGTACACTCACAAAAGCCAGCAATGGTGCAGCAATCAATAGTTGTTTGTGCTGCCCAAATTCCTCCTTATCCAAATAGGTTCTAAAAATAGTACTCCACACATGCCCCACATCTATACACAACACAAAAACCACCCAAACCCACAAGGGAATATCGGCCTGCAACCAAGTTTCGGGCAAGCTGAACAACACCAGCCAGCACAACCAGACAGGCAGATAAAGCACTAATAAATCAATGGATTTGGAAAATAACCACATATACAATTCTTATCAAAAATAATACGACCAATTACCCTCGGCGTAATAACGATACAATACAGGATTGTGCAAGGTATTGATTTCTAATTCTTCCTGATTGACCGGCACCAAATCCCCCCCAAAAGAAGTCATCATCAACATACTTTCGGTATTGATCCAGCGCACAGGCAAGCCCTCAAAATCGAGTTGCTGCAAGGCGTTTTTCATGGCTGGTGCAGGCAGCTCTTTCATACCCAGCACCCAGCCCCATTCGCCAAAGGTATAAATATGGTTGTGCAAAGGCACGACATTAAAGCCTGCCGATTGTACCGTTTTTTCGATGGTTCGGAAAGCTTTGGTGGTGTAATACGGGCTGGCCGCTTGTGTCACAAAAACCCCACGAGGGCGCAATCGGTGATAACACAACTCATAAAAAGCACGCGTGTACAGGCGATTGACCTCCACGCTCTTAGGATCTGGAAAATCGGCAATAATGACATCGTAAAAGTCCTTGTGCTGCTCCAAATAGGTAAAGGCATCGGCATTCACCACATGGAGTTTGGGCGAAAAATAAGCCTTTTGGTTGAGCTGCTGAAAGATGGGATGATTCTTACCAATATTGGTCATTTCTGGATCGAGGTCAACCAAGGTAATGGTATCTACGGTGTTGTATTTGAGTACTTCTCGAATGGCACAACCATCGCCTGCGCCCATAATGAGTACCGAGCGTGGCGAGCGGGCCAACTGCATGGCAGGATGTACCAGCGGTTCGTGGTACAACCACTCATCAAAGGTGCTCAACTGCTTGCCTGTATTGAGGTAGAGCCAATAATCGCCTTGCCATTGGGTGACGGTAATTTTTTGATAGGGGGTTTGTTTGGTAAACACCACTTTTTCACGGTAGCGGCTTTGCTCGCCGTAGAGTACAATGGGTTTGGCCAGGAACAAGCCCACTCCTAGCACAATGCCCGTGCCTGCAAAGCCCAATTGCAACCAGCGTTTTTGCGCCTTGTCAATGGATTCGCGCAAAGCGTAAAACAACAACAAGGCCACGCCAAAATTGACCCCACCTACCACAAAGGGCGTGTAGGTCAAGCCCAAATAACGAATGCCTATAAAAGCAAAAAACAAGCCGCCAAACAAGCTGCCGTAATAATCCTTCTCCATCACCCCCGAAATATTGGTTCTCAAGGATTTGTAGTCGTTATTAATCCTTGTTACCAAGGGAATTTCCATACCAATGAGCAAGCCAATAACCACCGCCATAAAGTACAGAATCAGCCACAAGCTCGTGACATAGGGCATTATCAAATAAGCAAACAACGCACACAGAGAAATCAGAATAGACAGCAGCAATTCTATTCGCACAAATGTTTCTAACAAATGTCCTTCAAAACGCTTGCTAAAACGACTGCCTAAGCCCATCGAAAACAGCATCAAGGACAGCACTATGGTCCATTGAAAAACAGAATCCCCCAAAAAATAAGTGGCCAAAGTAGCCAATACGTATTCGGCTACAATACCCGACAAGCCTGTGGCAAACAATGCCGCCATCAGGATAAAAGAAGCCTTTTTTTTATCTTTCATAAATCGCGCTATAGCGAAATGGTAATGAGTGTAGAAGCACTGATATAGGCAAAGGCTTCGACCAAGCCCACGCCCACATTGGGCACTTCTTGATTAACTAATTCGTCTGTAATACTGCGTTTGGGCAGCAGCAATTTGTCGGTTAGCCATCTAAAAATGGGCAACGCCAACAAGGCTACCCCCAATTGAATACCAATAGCAAGGGCAGAATCCAGCACACTTTCATGTTCTGACTCAATCACATAGCGTACTATATTGCCCATTGCTATCAAAAAACCAGCAAAGGCCACCGCTACGGCCACATTGCCCGTGTAAATTTTGTTAAAGACCTCGTAAGGGGTTGTTTTGTTGTATAATAAAGCCACCGCTATCACAATCAATTGGGCTGCGACCCAAAAGCCCAAGGCAAACCAAACCTCACTGGCTTCTATCGACAACACCCCATAAATTATCAAACCATTGGCAATATAATTTCCTGCTTCTACGACTCCTACCGCCACATTGCCACGCTCTATAATATTTTTTTTTAGGTCTAATGCCGAAAATATGATTTTATCATTAATAACAATCGCTATATTGAGCAGCAGCACGGCAATGCCTCCATACGCAAAGGTAAGCCCTACATCTTGCAGGAGCGATTCGTGCGAGGAACCCGCCATAGTGCCAGCAATTGCCAAAAGCAAGCCTACAAAATAGCCCACTTGGGTAATGGCAAAGGCAAAATTATCCTTGTCCACCATTTCTGCATCAACATCCACGCCTCGGTGGAGCAATTGATACAAGAGCTTGCCCACAAAGAATAGGGCAAAACAAACCAGCATATAAATAAATGGCTCTCCCCAATAACTGATTTCTAAATAGTCTTTCATTGTGTTTTAATTTAAGAATTTATGGAGTGAGATTATTTGCCAAAACCACCACCACCACGACTAAATCGTTTGCCCGAGCTGTAACGTTGAGAATGACTGCTATAAGTGCCATAACGTCTATTGCCCCCCATCATTAATATACCATAATAGGACACGCCTCGGTGATAGCGTTCTCTGGCTCGTTGGTGTTCTGATAATTTGATTTTGCCTGTGGGCAATTGCAATAAGGTGCTAATATAGGCATGATGTGGATAAAATTTCCAGTAATAGCGAGCCGCCAATGCCTGCTGTTCGGCACTGCCCGTAGCTTTTCGGTAAGGGCTATCCTTGACATAGGCCGTATCGGCCACAAAATTACTAGGGAGTTTATTGGTGAAATTTTTCACCCACTCCGCTCGCTCATTTGTCACCACACTAACGGTACTTTTGGAAGGATAATCATAGTATGTAATCCGTGTTTCGGCTGCGCTCGTGTCGGTTACTTTTTCTTGGATAATAACGGTATCATTGATACCCTCTGTCCAGTAGCCATACTGTGCCTGACCAATATAGTTGGTATAACCGGGAGGCCCAACTACTCTTCGGACACGCCCATCCGTATTTTTGGCCGCCACTTCCATGCCCACATTATTTTCATGTTGGTTATAATAAGAACTCCCAATAGGAAACCACTTGGTATCTTTGGCAACTACACGGCCATTTTCTTTCTTGATAAGGCGATATTTGTGTTTGTACTCCTTGCTAAACACCCCCGTCTTTTCCATATCGTACAATAGAATGGTAAATGGTGTAGCGGCTTCGTTTTCCTTTAGTAATTGCCCAATCGGATCCGTTTTGATTTGTTCAGAATTACACATATTGGGCAAGGCAAAAAATGCCACCATTACGCCAATCAACCCCAAACAACTACAGCCTTTATTATCCCCCTGTCGTGACCTTCAAGTACTGGCTAGAATGTTTGAAATTTCGTACTCCTTGAGATACTCCCCCACAAAACACTCCACCGAGCCATCCTCCCAGCGCGATACATACACAAATTTGCTATTCTCCGCATTGACATATTCCCAGCTTGAGAAACTGGCCCAATCTTGCAAACGATCATCCGTAAACTGCCCTTGAGCAGACTCTTTGAGCGTGTAGACTTCTTCTTGCCATGTCAATCGTGCAATAGGTTGGTTGTTCAACACACTAGTACGCAACGAAGCATCTACATTGTTGATATTGGCCTCTGTAGAAATACTCAACAACAAGCTGTTGCTATCCGATACATTCAAGAAACGTGTTTCGCCACTAGAGCGAATCTTGTATTCTTTGGCAACATGCCCCTTGTATCGGTAGCTGTAAGAAGCCAATACTTCCCAACTCTCCATATTATAATCCAAGATATAACCGACATCCAAATCATGCACGGTCTTTTCAATCTTGATTGGTTCTTCTTCTTCTTTCTTCTTGATAAATAACCCTTTTAGCCAATCGAACATAGTGTGGTAGATTATATATATTATCAAAGAAATTGCGCTCAACAACTTCCTGAATAAAAATAATGAATTTATGGTCTGGTGTTTAACAACCGTTCACCAACTAAGTTAAGGGTTTAAATGGAAAAGTCGTTCAATTTTGGGGTTCTTTTGTTGTTGGAGTTTTTAGTGCTATTTTTTAATAGGTTGTTTTGTATAATTTATACATTTTTTTTATTTTCACAAAATCAAATTCACCGACCAAAATAATTATCTAAATGAATTATGAAGAAGATAATTATCAAGAACAAGAAGCACCGACCAATATCAACGGCTTGTTTAGTTCCTCTGGCAATAACAACTCCCAAGAATTACCTCCCAATCCTTTTTTGACCAATCCATTGGACAATCCATTGTCGCCCAATCCTATTTTGGAATCCTATAACCAGCAGGAAACGCCTCCAATGAGTCCACTCCCTGATTATATTGCCCAAAACCTTCAAAGTTTCCCTGAACAAGCCCCCAAAACGTATGCGGATGTTAATGGTATATTGGGCAACCTACAACTAGCAGAAGGCGACCCAACGCTTTATGAAGAAGATGTTCCATTTGAACAGTTGCAAGAAGGCGTAGATTATGTGATTTTGAAACGAGGAGAGACGCTTTCCTCTATCGCTGCTGCTAGAACAGAGCTGACTGTAGAACAAATCAGACAATGGAATCCCAAAGCTGCTCAAAATAGCACCAAATTGCCTGTGGGAATGCGTGTGCTCATTAGTGGTAGTGCCAAAAACATGGGCGAACGAGTGAATACGACAGGTCGTATAATGGGCGCAGGAGGGCAAGATGTTAACCTTTACCAGACGGCTAGTACGAGTACTCCTGTCAGTACAGTTCGCTATGGCACACACGTTTATATTGAGAAGACGGATGTTTCTAACACTTGGTATTATGTATCTGTAGATGGTAACAAGGGATGGGTAGAACGGGTATTTGTTACCACCAACATCCCAATTAGTGATCCCGAGGCTGAATTGTACTACGTGGCTGGTGGTCAAACCTTAGAAAGCATATTACAAGAAAAAAACTATCCTTCCTCTAAGGAAACATCTTACTGGCATTACGGCCGTGCGGCTTCTTTACTCAATCCTACCGCATTCAGGTTTGATCGGGCAAAGGCACAACAATTTATACAGGAACAAAGTAGTTCTGGCAAAGGAATAACTAAGTTATTTATTGATCAGGAAATTGGTATACAGTTGCTCTACAACAGTATGGAGCTAAAGTCAAATTATCATATTTGGCTGCCTTCTACCAGCTACACCGAGCAAGCCAAGGCTAGTGGTGTCATAGAGAGCAGAAGTGAGTTGATGCAAGGGGTAATTAATGCAGCCGAAGGGGTAGAGAGTTTCTTGCAAGGTGCAAGGGTAGGTTTTACAGGACGTATAGAGGAGGAACTAGCAGCAATAAAGGGGATGGTAGAGCAGCTGGCGGCTTTTGCCAAAGATATTTTGGGCAGTGCCAAAGCTGTTTTGATGGATTTTTGGAATTATATCCAACAGTTTTCTATCGAAGAGTTGTTAAAAACCTTACTCGATGGTTTAATTGACCCAACCCTCAAAACGCACCTCCATAATGCTTGGAACAGCCTCAGTAGTGATGATACCGAAGAAAAGGCAAAATTGTGGGGCTTGGCCGCTGGTGCTGCCGTAGCTTTGGGCGCTATTATGGTCATTACTAGAGGAGGAGGCAAATTCTTGAAGGTACTTAAACGAATTTCTCCTAAATTGGGGGGTATCTTTGATAAAAAGATGGCCTTGACTACGCCTGATGGACAACGCATTCCTGTTTCGCAGAAGGGTGTATTAGGCGATGGGAAGGATGGGCGGATGAAGATGGAGGGGAAAGATGGAGGGGGAAGAAAAAAGCCAACTAAAACAACTAAGATAGATGCGGTTAAGAATCTGATGACCAAAAGCCCTGATTGGGTGAAAGCGAATGAAGAATTAATGCAAAAACTTGTTGGGCAATCAGAGTCTTTTATTGCTAAAGTGGATGATTTTTATGGTATTACGATGAAGAGGACTACACCAGTAGGATTTAAAGGAGCAGGAACTTATAATGGTATAACGTATAATAAGTATGGATTTCCACTGCTTAAAGATAAAAATCCATTTGGAGATAACTATATATTTAAAAATGCTAAAGGTAATCATACAACAGATTTCACAGATGCAGAGACTTGGTTAAGGGATAATAAAAACAACTTAGGTTTTGATGATGTTTTTGTTGTCCCTGGTGGCACTCGGTTTAAAGTAAAAATTAATGGAAAATGGAGTGAAAAAATGACGTGGCATCACCATGAGAATGGCACTGATATGATTCCTGTTCCCTCTCGAATACACAGCCCTGAACTAGTGCATTCAGGAGGTGTAAAAACAGTACAATTAGGTATTAACCATTTATTTGATTATTAAGCATGAAACTAACAATTAAAAATATAGACTTAATTATTTCCGACAGTTATTTATTCCTTTTAGAAAAAGGTTTTTTTAAGACTTTAAGCAATAAACTTTTTTTTGAGGATACAATGTGGGATGTAGAATCATTAACTATTCCATTAGCGAGCTTAAACATTAGTGAGAGCAAAGACATATTCGCTGAATATGGGGTTGATAATAATAATCCTATCTACATTGATGAACTTTATGCAGACAAAGAAGAGGTGTTGAAAGAATGGGGGAATTATATAAATTATAATCCATTATTTGAAAAACAGTTATTGCCAATAGGTTCTTTATCTCGCCCTCATAATTCTGCATTATTATTGGGAATCAATGAAAGTAATAGAGGAGAAATATGGATGAATCTTCAAGATTATGAAAGAGTTATAAAAATGGCAAATTCTACCTTAGAATTATTAGATAAATTGATAATCACTCCTTATGAATTGCCATTTACAGGATTATCTATTAGTGAAATGCAAGCAAAAATGTATAAGAAATTTGGTGAAGATTTTTGGCGACTTAAATAAAAATGGTGCAAAACACACCTCAACAATGCCTAGAACAGCCTAAGTAGTGATGATACCGAAGAAAAGGCAAAATTGTGGGGCTTGGCCGCTGGTGCTGCCGTAGCTTTGGGCGCTATTATGGTCATTACTAGAGGAGGAGGCAAATTCTTGAAGGTACTTAAACGAATTTCTCCTAAATTGGGGGAGGGAAGGCTAATAATTAGAATGGCAGACACTCCCAAAGCATCTGCCATTCTAATTATTAGCAATAGGATCTAAAGAGCAGCAGGAATGCGCTCCAAAGTAGCCAACAAATACCGCCAAAACTTTTGCACCGAGCTGATTTGCACCCGTTCATCGGGCGAGTGCGCCCCACGAATATTGGGCCCAAACGAAATCATTTCCATATTCGGATAATGCTTGCCCAATAGGCCACATTCCAAACCGCCATGCCCTGCAAATACATGCGGTTCTTCTTGAAACAAATCTCTGTAAATGCCCTGCATCAATTGGATGATTTTGGCATCCAAGTTGGGTGTCCAACCGGGATACTCCCCTGAAAACGTTACCTCTGCTCCCATCATTTCAAAAATCACTTGGAGCATATTGGCATGATCCCATTTTTCGCTATCTACAGCCGAGCGTGTCAAGCACAATACCTGATATTGTCCTTCAGCAATCACTACTCTCGCCACATTATTAGACGTTTGCACCAAATCATCCATATCGGCACTCATTCTATAAATACCATTGGGCGCAGCGTACAAACACGCAATGATTTGTTGTTGAAAAGTCTTGGAAGTAACTTGTGTAGCGGTCGTTTCTTCTAATAACAATTGAAAATCAGGATCTGTTTTTTGGTGTTCTTTTTTGAGAATGGCCCTCCACTGGTCTACAGCCGCCTCAAGTGCCTCTACTTGATTTTGAGGCACAGCAATAGTAGCTGTCGCCTCTCTCGGAATGGCATTGCGTAAGCTTCCGCCATCAAAAGCAGCCAAGCGCAGCTCCAACACCTTGGACAATTCATACAACACCCGATTCACCAACTTATTGGCATTGCCACGCCCAAGGTGAATATCCATGCCCGAGTGCCCCCCTTTTAGCCCTTTGATGGTGAGTGCATAAGCTTGATAATTCGCTGGCAAAGCTTCGGTAGTATAGGTTCCTGTAGCGGTTACATCTACCCCACCAGCACAACCTACGGTCAATTCATTGTCCTCCTCGGTGTCCAAATTGAGCATAATATCTGCCTCCAATAAGCCACCAACCAAGCCCATTGCTCCCGTCATCCCTGTTTCTTCATCAATCGTAAACAAAGCCTCCAAAGGCGGATGTGGAATATCAGTAGATTCCAACAAGGCCATAATTGCCGCTACCCCAATGCCATTATCTGCCCCCAAAGTAGTGCCTCTAGCCTTGACCCAATCGCCATCTATGTACATCTCAATACCCTGCGTAGCAAAATCAAAATCGGTATCGGCATTTTTTTGATGCACCATATCCAAGTGACTTTGCAGCACAACCGTACAGCGATCCTCTAGGCCAGCCGTTGCAGGTTTTTTGATGATAACATTGCCCACTGCATCTACATGAGTTGGCAAACCCAAGCTTTCGCCAAATGCCTTGGCAAAAGCAATTACTTCCTCTTCTTTTTTGGACGCACGAGGCACGGCGTTCAAATCAGCAAAATTCTTCCACAAGGATTGAGGTTTCAACTCTTTTATTTTCATTGTTATAACTATTAATATTTTAAAATTTTTATTAACAAACTACACCACCAACAAACCACCTTCTACCAAGCCCTCCCAAAGATAAGATTTTTTCAATTCCTCCAAATTGCCTACGCCACTGGCTTCCAAGTCTTCGTTCCAATCAGTGATGGTATAGGGCTGGTTGTTATTAAAGTGGGCTGCCGCCAAATGTATTTGTAAGACTTGCGCCAACTCTAAGGGCATTTCTAACCGCCAAGCTCGTTGTTTGCCTTGCGCTTGCAGGAAAGCCGTGCCTTCAGCTTCGTAGCACTCGGGCAAGGCATTGAGCCACAATACACGGGCATTCTTGCGCCACTTGATGTGCTGATCGGCCAAGGCATTCGCAATAAAATCGGGTGCAACACTGGTGGCAGGCACTTCCTGTTCAAACCATTCCTGCAAAGGCCAATCCAAACCTGCCCCGTGCATATAATTGAACAAGGCTTGCTTGAGTCCCTCTGAAAATTGCTCGTGGTTGGCTCCTGTAGGATCTTCGTGAAACAAATCATTCTCCGCAAAACCACCAAAATCCGGGCCAATGGACTCTACTTGATAAGCGGCTGGATCTAAGCCCACAGGGCTGTGGGCGGTCATGGCAAACTGGTGCCAAAAGCCCGATTGTACCACGCCTGCCTCTAGCAATTGGCGCACCATTTCGAGGGCATCTATGGTTTCTTGGGCGGTTTCGGTTGGGAAACCATACATCAAATAGGCATGAACCATAATATCCGATGCCGTGAATGCCGCTGCCACTCTGGCGACCTGCGCCACCGTCACCCCTTTTTGCATCAAGGCCAAGAGGCGATCGGAGGCCACCTCCAAGCCGCCCGATACCGCAATACAGCCCGAAGCCTTGAGCAATCGGCACAGGTCGGGCGTAAAGCTTTTCTCAAAACGAATATTGGTCCACCAAACTACGGTGAGGTTTCGTTTGATAATTTCAATAGCCAAATCACGCATCAAGGCAGGCGGTGCGGCCTCATCCACAAAGTGAAAACCATGCTGCCCAGTTTGCTCTATAATGGTTTCGATTCTATCGCACAACAAACTGGCGTTCACAGGCTCATAACGTTGGATATAATCCAAAGACACATCACAAAAGGAGCATTTGCCCCAGTAGCAGCCGTGCGCCAAGGTCAATTTGTTCCAACGCCCATCGCTCCATAAGCGGTGCATAGGATTGACAATTTCGATGACTGATAAATAGTCTTGGAGCAACAAATCGCTGTAATCGGGCGTGCCAACCTCTCGCTGTGGAATGTCTTTTTCGGGCGCCAAATTGCTGTATAGTACCACGCCACCTTGACATAAAAACACCCGCTTCAGGGCTTGTGCGCTTCTTTTGCCTTCCAAATGTTCTAATAATAATAACAGCGGCAATTCGCCATCGTCCAAACACACATAATCCACATAATTGAACAGGCGTTCTTCGGATAGGCGGCGCAATTCGGTATTCGGGTAGCCTCCGCCCATAATTACGGCTACTTCGGGATAGTTTTCTTTGATAAACTGCCCACATTTGAGGCCAGCAAACAGATTCCCCGGAAAGGGAATAGACAAACAAACGGCCGTGGGCTGTACCTCTTCTATTAATTGTTCTAATAATTGTAACAATACTTCCGATACCAAACTATCCTCTTCTTGCAAGGCGGCATCCAACTCATCAAAGTGCGAAGCTGCTCTACCCAGCCGCTCGGCATAACGACTAAAACCAAAATGCGGATCAATGGCCTCCTGAATCAAGTCGCCCAAATCCTCCAAATATAAGGTAGCCAAATGCCTTGCTCTATCCTGTGTCCCCATCGTTCCAAATGCCCAGTCCAAATCTTGCAATTGCTCAAAACGGCTGGCTTCGGGCAAATAATGCCGGCTGCAAATTTGATGTGCCAAGGTGGGATTTTGATGCTGCAAGAAGGCAATAACAGGCTCAATGGTTTGGATATAACTATCGGCCAAAGCCAAAATACGCAACGCATTATCCGACAAATTTTCCTGTTCTGCCACAGCAGCAGCCTCCTCAAAAACCGTGTCCAGCCCTGCCTTATTAAAAAGAGCCAAAATAACCTCAATGCCCAAATCGGCCTGATGGGCTGCAATACCTTGGGTATTCAGAAAGCCCTTGAGGTAGGCCGTAGCAGGGTAAGGCGTATTGAGTTGTGTAAAGGGTGGGGTGAGCAAAAGCAGTTGGTGTGGCACAATTCTTATTTTTATTGAACTATAAAGATACATTATTTGCAAGCGTGGCTTATGATTCGTCTCAAAAATGACTAAACTTTATCAAAGTTTTTACCATCATGCACATCCACCACCTGTTTCCAGCGCCAACCTTGGGGCAAGGTAGCCTCCGAAAAACGCAAATACAAGAATTGGGCATTGGTACCGGGTTTGAGCGTGGTTATTCGCCTGAGCAATAAATCCCTGACCAAGATGGCACTGCCCTTTCCCAAATCAAGGGTATAGGGGTAACTGCTCTCGCTTACCAAGTCTATTGCTGATTGGGGCAGTAGTTTTTGGTGAGAACCTTCTAGGAGTTCTATCTTGATTTTATCATTAAAACCATCCTCCAAATTGATATAGATAGAAAAGGTTTGTTGCAATACCTTTTCCAATTGTTGATTGGTCCATTCTGGGGCATCTGCTTGTGTGCGCTCTACAGGCAATTCCTGCAATTGTTGCCACTGCTCTTGATAATGCGGTGTTTTTATATAATAATAAGAATCAACTAGTAGGGCTTGTGGGTAGCTGTATTGGAGCAACCGCATAAAATTATACTGAAATAAAAAACGGCCACTATTGGGATAGGTTTGCACCAAATTGGGTATGTCTTCTCTTTTTTTGCTAACAAACTTGCGGTTGTATTGCTTCTGAAATTGATGAATGCTGCGCTGGCTGTAGAGTCTATAAAAAGCAGCATGGCCCTTGTATTGCAAGCGTTGGCGCATGGCTCGCAAGCCTTTTTCGGAGAATTCTTGCTGGTACAATTCTACCGAAGCTTGTAGGCGGTTTTTGATGTTTCGTTTTAGGCGTTCGGGCTGCAATACCTGAATGCCCTCTCCAAAACCCAAAATGAGTTTTTCTAATTCAAAATTCAATTGCACTTCCAGTTCTATCACCACACCTTGATAATCTCGACTTATCACCTTTTGGGAAGGGTGCAAAGGTTTGGTTTCGGCATAGGGTGCGTGCCGGTGATTGAGCAGCAATCGAACCCTTTCGATGGGGGTATTGGGATTGATAGAAACGCCAATAATATGCTTAAAATAAGTAGTGGGGTCAAAATCGGGATCACTTTGATAGGGTTTTGTACTTGGGCTTAGTTCGTGCATTCTATCCAGAGCCAAACTAGCAATGCCAGCTACGTCCTCACGTTTTCCAAAGGCAAACCAGCGGTTTCTAAATTCCTTGAGCAGGTACGGATGAAAAACCAGCACTTGCGCCGAACGTGCTTTAAACGATTGGTAAGTAATATTCAGGGCTTGTTGTTGAATGATGGCTTGATACAACACATCCAAAAAATTTAAGCCTTTGAGATTTTCATTCTTCTCAAAATCAATAACAGGTTTGGTTTGGGTCTTTTGGGCATAAATCTGGTCTTCGAGCTTCTGCACCATACTGTTGAGTTCTTGAAAATGCGAAAAGCCCTGAAATTGCTTCATCAAGGCCACGGCTTCACTCAATTTGCCCAAATCTTGTTCGGTCAGGGGGCTGTTGGTAATGCTGTATTCTTTATCTTCGTAGGTATAATAACGTTTGTCTACTACAATAATAGGCGCATTATAGCCCAATTTGTCGCTTCTCATGGTCTGAATATCGCCCTGTACGGTGCGCTTGCTTACCCCTTTGTCAATGCCTTCGTATTCATACAGTGCATCCGAGCAGGCATCTACCAAATCGTCTAATGTCCATTTTCTAAAACGATTTTGTAGACATTTATCAATGGTTTTGTAGCGCAAAAGGGCATTTCTGTTGACTGGCATTGGTTGTTTTTTTTCTATTATAATACAGAACAAGTTGGCTGCTTGGCATCTAAATTACAAGAACATTTAAACCTTGTCAAAAACTTTTTTCATTTTATTTTCAACTACGCAAAAAGATTGCGTACTAGCCTTCCATCTTTGTATCAACAAGAACAAAAACCAATAGTTATGTTATTTCCTACTACTCTAAATAGAATGAATATTGTCCTTTATCCAAAGGGAGAGGGTTTGAGCAGCACGCAAAAAATGATGGTGGTGACGGAGTTGGCCAACTTGGGTTATCGCCTGAGCAATCCTGCTTTGTTGAGCGAGGTGGATGCTAGTTTTTTGGATACTTTTTCTAAAATCCAGCAGTTATTACTAAAAAAGCGTGGTGGTAATGTGGACTATGTTCCTTTGTTTAATAATTTTCCTACCCAAAAAGTGGATGATGAATTGTATTTCACCAAACGTTTTTATGGCTTCTTGGCCAATATTTTTCGACATACACAAGATACGGTACGTTTAGATAATGGGGTGTTGGTGCCAAGGTGGTTGTTTGATGTGGATGAATTTGGCGCAGACCCCATTACACAAACTCAATCCTCCGAATTGTGGGAACGAGTGGCGGCAGCTCAAGAAAGTAAAAAAGAGGATGATCATGTAGAATGGCAAACCTTGGAATTGGTGGTAGATACAGAGGAAGATGCTCTTTTGCAACAGTATTTGCAGCAGTTGTTGTATGCCAAGGCTTCGATTCCTGAGCATGTACATCAAGAGGTGAATGGTTTGTTGGCCTATTTGGATATGGATTTTATTGATCCAGAGAAGGTGGTTTTTAAGGAAATCAAGGCTTGGTTGGGCAAGTTTTGTTGGAAAATGAAACGATGGGATGATTTTGTACGGTTGCACCAAACGGCTACGGATGTTTTGCGTACGTTGGCGGCGGTAACGAACTCGGATGTGAGTTTGAGCCAGCCTATCAAATTTCCGTCTTTGCCTAGACCTGCTCGTAGAGCCATCCTGACAGTATTGGAAAATTCTGCTGGTACGGCCGAAAATTTATGGCAATACAAAGGCTTGTGGTTGGCCTTGGGACGTTATTTGCACCCTGGGGCACAGGCCAAGAAATTTCCACGCACGGCTCAAATTTTTGACCAATTGAGAAATGGTCGTTTGGTTACTTTTGCGGGAAAAACTGAGCAATTGTTGTCAGAGGGGGCTTTGATGCCCGTCTTGAAGCATTTGGTGAAACGCCCTGGTACTTTTTTGCGTCGTTTGCACGAGGTTTTGCGCCGTTTTCCAAGCCATTATGTTACTATTTTGGAATATTTGAAGCCTTTTTTGGTCGATCTTCCCTTGAAGAATTTATTGGTCTTGGAAAGCTATTTTGAGCATATCAATGAAGCTAAGTATCGTTGTGTTATTAATAAAAAAGGCAAAATGATTGTGTTGGATAACAATAGTTATCAGGCTTTGTCCACCGAAGTACTGGAGGCGGTACTTGCTGCTATCCAAAATAGTATTCAACAACAATTGGCTACCTTGGAAAGCTGGCAAGCCGAAAAAGTATGGATTGATCCTAGCTTGAGCAATTATACCTTGCCCTTGCAACAACGCAAACAGTCTGAGGGCATTCTAACCCTTGGTAGAGGTAGCCGTGTGCCTGTGGATTTGAGCAAAGCATTGCGTTTGTTTGTATATTGGAAACAAGTAGCCAAACGTACAGATTTGGATTTGTCTATTGCTTTGTACAATGCTGATTTTAAATTGATTAACCAAGTGAGTTATACCAATTTGTCGGCTATGGGTGCGGCGCATTCGGGTGATTTGCAAGATGGTTTGTTGGGTGCTGCGGAGTTCATTGATATTGATCTTAATAAGGTGAGCGAAGCAACTGCTTATATTAGTGTGCAAATTTATCGTTATTCGGGCGAGTCCTTTGCTGATATGACTTGTCATGCGGGCTGGATGTGGCGCGAAAAGGTGAATGCGGATTACAAGAGTTTTGATGTCAAAACAGTGGCGAATAAGCTGGATTTGAATGGTGTGGGCAGCTATGCTATTCCTTTTATGGTGGATATTGCTCAGGGGCAAATTATTTATACAGATTTGTATGTCAATGGCTTGAACCAACGCAATGCCATCGAAACTTCTGTGCATTCGCTAGAGGTGACGACAGCCGAATTGGCACAATTTACGCATACGCATCCTACTTATTGGCAATTGGCGCAAGCTCATGCCTTGGCTCGAAATGCCACCGTAGTAGAGGATGCCACTGAGGCTACCATTACATTTGGTACAGAGCGCACGCATACTTATAATGTACAACAAAGCGAACAAATTTTGAGTGAACTTATTTGATGTTTGTATCGTTCACAAGAATTAGAACACTGGCCTAAGGCTTGCTTCCTTCTTAGCTATTAAAATTAGTAGGTCTGATTTCCAGTGTTCTTTTATATACTATAATAGCGGGCCTATGTTGGCTTTCCTTCTTTGCTTTGGGTGCTAGTGGTCGTGGGTTCGAGTCCCACCTCTGGGAGACTAGAGTAGCTCAGTTGGTAGAGCACTATTCCAAGTCGGCAGCTTTCTCGCTATTCTTTGTTTTGATTCTGATTTTTATACCATACATAGTGGGCCTATATTGGTTTTCCTTCTTCGCCTGTCACGCTAGGGGTCGTGGGTTCGAGTCCCACCTCTGGGCAACCAGAGTAGCTCAGTTGGTAGAGCACTATTCTAAATCAATAACTTTCTCACTATTTTACTTTGCCTTAGTCGATTACCATCTTGGAGATGGTTATCGACTGGCAAACCCAACTGCCGAGCCAATACTTGATTGCACAAGGTTCCTTGTCTCAATTGTGCATAATCTCGTGCAGAGGAAAAATCCCAATCTATACTATTCTCTACTAATTTTGCCTTGACAGGGTTGTTGTGAATATAGGCAAAATAATTGGTGGCATATTCTAAATCTTCTGCCTTATCCAAGGTTGCCATCCCCTCATAAAAACATTTTTTGTGCTTGGTATTGCCTCTAAACAATGCACCACTTCGCCCTTCTTGCTTATTAATAGCCCTAGTATACGAACTTAAAAGCACACCCAAAGACCTTGACAATACTTGATGGTTGTGAATCGTTGAGCCTGTTCTTGGATTGCGAGCGGTTTCACAAGCTTGTGCTCTTGTATAAACCAAAAAATGAAAATGATTGGGCATTAGGCAGTACGCCAATACATCAACATGTGGTAATAGGTGCTTTCGCATTTTATGAAGGAAGAAGATGTAGTTCTTTTTTTGTAGGAATATGTTTTGGTGATTGTTGCCTTGGTTGTAAATATGGTAAATGGTATTGGGTATATAGGCCATCTGGGTATTGTTTTTAGTTGGATTTGATTTATTGATATTGGTTTAAGGGTACGAGCAAGCCCTGAGATTTGTTGCATTATTTGTCAACTAAAAATTTTTGCGGGGCCTCCAGTGAGTCGATAACCATCTTGAAGATGGTAATCGACTCACTGCTGGGGTGATTTTTTTTGTTTGTTTTTTTTGGTGTGGTGGAAATTATGGTGTGTGGTATTGGGGGGACACAAAATTTTGTATCCCTACCCTACCACACTGTTTGTATTGGGGTGGTTTTGTCTGTTTCTATAATTTTCCTATTTCAACTTTTTTTCAAAAAAATTGCATGTTCTTACTACTACGCAAAAACACTGCGTAGTAGGATTGCATCTTTGTATTGTCAGTAAGGAAGTAGTTATGATAACAATACTACTTCACCAATAGAATACAACAAGCCCCTCACTCAAATGGAGTGGGGGTTCATACAAAAAACAGAATACAGAATAAAAAGTCGGCACCTACCCCAATTGGGGGTAGGTTGCATCAAGGGCTTTTCATTCTCAATGATATAATATAATCCTTGCCCCCTGCTCAATATGGAGTGGGGGTGTGAACGATTTTTAAATTTTAAGAGTTTATTTTTTTGTTCCAGCAGGAGCTGGCTAACCTTATACAAAACTAAAACAAGATGAAACAAGTTATTTCTAGCGAGCGTAGACCGATTAAATTATGGTTGAATGATATTGAAGAGGGTGCATTGGCGCAAGCTAAGAACTTAGCGAACTTGCCATTTGCGTTTAAGCATATTGCTGTGATGCCCGATAGCCACCAAGGTTATGGAATGCCTATTGGTTCTATCCTAGCTACCAAAAATGTAGTTGTCCCCAATGCAGTGGGGGTAGATATTGGTTGTGGGATGTGTGCGCTGCGTACCCATTTGACCGATATTTCTAAAGAAAACCTAAAAGATACGCTCAAGATTGCCCGTCAACTGATTCCTGTAGGATTTAGCTGGCATAAGGAGGCGCAGGATGTGGATTTGATGCCCGAGGGAGAAGCTGATTTGCCTATTGTCAAGACTGCCTACAAAAAAGGCTTAAAGCAAGTCGGTACTTTGGGAGGTGGCAATCATTTTATTGAAATCCAAAAGGGTTCTGATGGCTATATTTGGTTGATGATTCACTCTGGAAGCCGTGCCTTGGGTTATGCAGTGGCCGATCATTACAACAAAAAAGCCATTGCACTTAATGAGCGTTATCACTCTGTGGTGACTAAAAAAATGGAATTGGCTTTTTTGCCATTGGATACGCCAGAAGCCAAATTGTACTGGGATGAGATGAACTACTGTATTGATTATGCCTTGGCAAACCGAAAATTGATGATGGCACGTTTGTTAGAAGCCTTAACGGATGTGATGGGGGATTTTGGGTATGAAGATATTATCAATAAACCACACAACTTTGCCGCTTGGGAAGAGCATTTTGGGGAGCAGGTGATTGTGCATAGAAAAGGAGCTACCCGTGCCTTTAGAGATGAATGGGGCATGATTCCGGGTTCGCAAGGCTCTAGTTCTTATATTGTGAAGGGATTGGGAAATCCAGATTCTTTTATGTCTTGTTCGCATGGTGCTGGCCGTAAGTTGGGGCGCAAGCAGGCTATTCGTACCCTCAATATCAAGGAAGAGGTGGCGCACTTGAACAAAATGGGGGTGGTACATGCCATTCGTCATGCTAGTGATTTGGATGAAGCTCCGGGAGCGTACAAGGATATTGATGTGGTCATGGAGAATCAGACGGATTTGGCAGAAATTGCTATTCGTTTGCAGCCTTTGGCTGTTATGAAAGGGTAAAACAAACGTGGGTGGTCTGCGATACCACCCTACGTTTATTTTAACGACAAAATATGTGCTGTCCAAAGGCAATCTTGCCAATCTGTGAACATGTGGAACAACAGCCCTACTGCCACAATACGTGTTTTTTTGGGGAATAATAGCAAAGCATATACCAGCATAGCCGGCCAAGTGTGCAAAGGATGAAACCCTATGCTGCAACGTTCGGGATCAAAGATAGGCGTAGCCAATAGGTGGTCTAAATCCACCAAGATAGTGGCAGCCATAAGCAGCCACGCCCGTTTCCAATCTTTTCTAAAAAAAAGCCAAGCAATCAGTGCTGGTGCCAAAAAGTGCAGGCCATAATGGACAATGCCTTGCAGTAATTTCCATTGTGCTATACTCATGCTATAGTGCATTATTATCTTTCTTTTCTTTGTGCTATAGTGGATTATCATCTTTGAGATGATTATCCACTATAGCACAATTCTCATAATCAATATAGCCCTTTTTGTCTCCTGCATAAAAAGTATTCTTATCAGGCTCTACCAAAGGCCAATTGTGCTCAAAACGGGCGACCAAATCTGGATTAGAAATAAACGGGCGACCATAAGCAATGGCATCTGCTCTGCCACTTTCTATTTCACGATTACCCTCGTCTCGGTCATAACCAGCATTCGCAATCAAAAACCCCTTATAGATTTTTCGATAATGTCCGATTACATCTGTCAATCCATGTTCGATGGCCTCATTTTCACGCAACAAATGCAAGTAGGCCAAGTTGTAGGGGTTTATTTGCTGGACAATATAATCATACATGCCCACTGTCTCCTCATCTACATCAATTCCTCCTGCTTGGTGGGTCATGGGGCTTAGGCGTAGGCCAATTTTGCTGGCAGGCATCACTTCTAGCAAAGCCTCAATTACCTCTATCAAAATACGGGCTTTGTTTGCCTTGCTTCCGCCATATTCGTCTGTACGTTTGTTGCTGCTGTTGGTAAAAAATTGTTGAAACAAATAACTATTGGCCCCATGAATTTCGACCCCATCAAATCCAGCCTCCAGTGCATTTTGTCCAGCTTGTTTAAAATCTTGCACAATGGCCTTGATTTCGTCCACTTCTAAGGCTTTGGGAGTTACAGTTTCCATCATCCCATCAGTTGTAAATACCGATCTGTTGGGATTGATGGCCGAAGGGGCTACAGGCAACTCGCCCTTGTGAAAACTGGGGTGCGAGATACGCCCCACATGCCAAAGCTGTACATAAATTTTTCCGCCTTGAGCGTGTACCGCCTCTGTTACTTTTTTCCAAGCCTCTACTTGCTCGGCTGTATGAATACCAGGGGTATGTACATAGCCTCTTCCCTGCGAGGAAACTACAGTTGCTTCTGTAATAATCAACCCTGCGCTTGCTCGTTGGGCGTAATATGTAGCGTGTATATCCAGAGGTTTGTAGGCTGGGCTGTAGGCCCTTGAACGGGTAAGTGGTGCCATAAACACCCGATTCTGAACCGCAATATCGCCCATTTGGGTGGCTTCTAGTAGTTTCATAGTAATTCTTGGTATTTTTATAGTATTAATTAGCCTCACTTCGTTGAAAATCGTATCTAATTGATTATCAGTCTATTACAGAAAATAAACCAAAATCATAAAAGCCT
>CAYULH010000089.1:0-5876 GCA_964445645.1 uncultured Aureispira sp.
TGAGCTGGGGAAAAAGAATCGTTTTTTAGCCCGTTTACTTTTTTAAGACTACTTATAAAGCTGTTGTCTAGCAATTCTTAGAGAAACGAGGCATTATTTGGAACGTTTTTGATAATTTTTCGGTACTTTTAACAGCTTTGTTTAACCAATAAGGATGCTTAACCATTATGAAAACCATTGAAATTAATACCGCACAGAAAGTTACGATTCAGTATGAATTGGCCAGTTTGGGCAATCGCTTTTTGGCTTATCTCATTGATGCCATTGTAGTGGGTATAGCCTTGGCATTTTTGTCTGTACTTGGTGAGGCGGCTACCGAAACACGCTCGGGGATGACCTTATTTACATATTTGGTCATTATTCCAGCCTTTATGTTTTACACCTTGCTCTCCGAGATTTTTATGCACGGCCAAACTATTGGCAAACGCACCATGGGGCTCAAAGTTGTCAAACTCAATGGCGATGCGCCCACTACCCACGATTATGTTATGCGTTGGATGTTTCGTATTGTAGATTATTGGTTATCTCTAGGCTCGGTTGGGGCACTGCTTATCAATGCCTCGCCCAAAAGTCAACGGCTAGGGGGTCTTTTGTCGGGCACTACCGTTATCCGAACCACCGCACAGCGCAATTTTTCGCTCAATGATATTCTCAAAATTTCTACCCTAGATACCTACGAACCTAGTTATACCGCCATCCGCCAGTTTAGTGAACAAGATATGCTTTTCATCAAACGTGTATTAGAACGGGAACGCCGCCATCCCAATACCGCCCACAAAAAAGCAGTCAGTGAATTGGCCCAACACGTAGCCGAACAATTGCACATAGACCGCCCCCCAAAGGATCACAACAAATTTTTACGCACCCTTATCAATGATTATATTGTATTGACGCGGTAGGGGCGCAAGATTTTGCGGCCCTACCGCCAATGAACGGCAATTTTCCCAATTGATTTTCTTCCTTGCAAGAAATTATGAGCTTTGTTCAATTCCTCTACAGGGAATTTTCCTCCTACCGTTGGTTTCAGAATGCCCTCTTCGGTCATTTTTACCACTTGTTGGATGCAATATTGCAGGGCATCTGGACGCTCATCGGCCACACGCAACATATTGACCCCTATCACGCCTTGGGATTTTAATAACAATTCTACAATAGGCATAAAACCAAAACCAAACACTAGTTTTAGGTCTTTCAAAATATTACTACCAGAACCAGAGCGACTAGCAGCTCCAAAACAAATAATGCGTCCTGTGCCTTGTGTCAATAACTTACGGGCTTTTTTTACGGCCTTGCCGCCCAAACTATCAAATACAACATCCAAGCCTTGCTCCCCTCGCTCTTTCTTGATGTAGTCATAAAAGTCTATTTTATTATAATTGATAGGATGATCCACCCCCAACTCACGCAAATAGTCGAGCTTTTCTTCCGAGCCTGCTGTACCATAAACAATACAACCTCTGTGCTTGGCCAATTGCACCAATGCCGTGCCTACACCACCAGCCGCTGCCTGAATTAGTACATGTTCTCCTTGGTGCAATCGGGTCACGTATTCCGCACAAAAATAAGCCGTCCCGTATTGTGTTGCCAAGGCAGTAGCCACGGCATAATCCATATCTTCGGGAATAACAGCAGCAGCTCTAGCATCGGCCACCGCATATTCGGCATAGGCCCCAAAACGAGTGAGCGAAACCACTCGCTGCCCCACTTCAAAACCCTGCACGGCACTTCCAACCTCATGCACACGCCCCACTACCTCATAGCCTATCACAGCAGGCAATGGCGGACAATCCTGATAAATGCCTTGTCGAGCCATCACATCGGCAAAGTTGAGTCCAAAGGCTTCCGCCTTCACACAAATTTCGTTGGCTTGAACCTTGGGTATTTCTTTTTCTTGAATTTCAAAAGCAACTTCTGGGTTGCCAAATTTTTTGAGTACGACTGCTCGCATAGTATGGTTGATTTTTGTTTGATTCATTTTCGCTGATACAAGGTATAGTTTTTACAACTTCTACAATGCAATTCCATCCACAATAAATTACTTTCCTCCTCTTGGCTGCTCTCTGCAAACTGTATTTTGGTTTCTTGGCCGCCACACACGCCACAAATATAGCCCCAAGCAGGCATATTGGCTCCCTTTCCTTCCGAAAAGGGCTTGCCCGATACCTTTATATTCCATTGTTCGCCCATTGCTGCTTGCACCTCCGAACTAACTTTGGGATTTTTGCTCATTGTTGTTGTTTTTTGTCTAAATAAGATACACCAAGATAAACAGAAGCATCGAAAAGTTATTTGATCCAGTTGTTTTTTGAATTAAAATATAAGAAGTAGTAGCTCCACTATGTCATTATAGCCCCCTAGTAAAGAGCAAAGGTTATTTCCAAATCACTACAATACATTTTTTTGTTTCATTTCATCCTAATGTTGCATATTTGAGATTTTTTAGCTTTATTTGCAATAACAAATAAAACATTATGGTTTATTCAAATGATAAAGTAAAACGACTTTTAAAATCAGAGTTGGTTAAAAGAGGCATCTCCATTTCAGAATTAGTTGATTTATTAAAGGAAGTTGGTGTTTACGAAACAAAGTCAAGTATTGCCAGCAAAATCAGTAGAGGGACGTTTAGTGCTAAGTTTTTGTTAGAATGTTTATCGGTTATCGGTTGTAAATATTTAGAAATAGAGCATTACGAATTGGCATTAAGCCAAGTTGCTGAACCAAAAGTGAAGTATAAAAAACATGAATAACAAATTGAAGTTTATAGATTTATTTGCTGGATTGGGAGGAATACGATTGGGGTTTGAAAACGCCTTTCAAGCACTTGGTTTTGAAACAGAATGCGTGATGACCTCCGAAATTAAACCTTATGCCGTTCAAACTTTAGAACAAAACTTTAAGCATAATCTTTTTGTTGGGGATATATTCAAAGTTGGTAATCATGAAATTCCTGACTTTGACTTTTTGCTTGGTGGTTTTCCCTGTCAACCCTTTAGCTCTGGGGGCAAGCGTCAGGGTTTTGTAGATACACGCGGAACACTATTTTTTGAAATAGAAAGAATTTTACGTGCCAAAAAGCCTTATGGTTTTATTTTAGAAAATGTAGAAGGTTTGGTTAAACATGACCTTCAAAACAAAGGCGATGAAATAGGCAGAACCTTGCAAACTATTTTGTATAAACTAGAAAAGGAATTGGGGTATGAGGTAACTTGGAAGGTGTTGGATTCTATTGATTTTGGGCTTCCCCAATCGAGAAAAAGAATTTTTATTGTTGGTACACAAAAAGAAAAAATAGACTTAGAAGTGTACCACAAAAGATTTAAGCCCTTGAAAGAAATACTAGAAACTGGGCTTGAAACATTAGACACCAAGTTTACCCAAAAGCTATTTGAACGGTTCACTATGGAGGAATTGTATGGCAAGGCCATCAAGGACAAAAGAGGCGGCACCAACAACATTCATAGCTGGGATATAGGAATAAAAGGAGCGGTTTCGGAGGAACAAATAGATTTGCTCAATAAACTTTTCAAGGAGCGTCGCAAAAAACATTGGGCAGCAGAAATTGGTATTGATTGGATGGACGGAATGCCTTTGACACACCAACAAATTTGTACTTTTTTTAGGCACGATCACCTAGAGGCAATGCTAGATGATTTGGTAAACAAAGGGTATTTAAAATTTGAACATCCCAAAAAATTGGTCTACGAAACAACCGAACAAGGGCAAAAAAAATACCGAGCTTATGACCGCTCCAAAGCCAAGGGCTACAATATTGTTACAGGTAAGTTAAGTTTTGAAATCAATAAAATCTTAGATCCCAATGATATTGCTCCAACATTGGTAGCTACAGATGCTACCCGACTAGCCGTACCTGATAATGGCGGATTAAGAAGGCTAACTATAAGAGAAGGGCTGCGCTTATTTGGCTATCCTGAATGGTATAAAATCCCTGTCAAAAAATCATTTGCATTTAATTTGCTGGGAAATACCGTAGCCGTGCCTGTTGTTGAACATGTTGCACAAAGACTAGCCAAGAGTTATGCAAACAAAGCATTAGCTTATACTCAATAAAACACCTGTATGTTCACGATAATTTTTGATAACTTTTCTGAGCCAGTGAGCATTTTGATGACGTGTCTGGGGATATTGATAGCGAGTATCGTTTAGTGCCTTCAAAAAAGCCTCTTTAGTATTAAATGGTTTAAATCTAGACCTTTCAGAATACCATACACTAGGTCTAATATTATAAATCACCTGTTTTTTTTCTTGTACTTTTAACGGATATGTGCCACTGGGACACGCTAATTCCCATATTTTTCTTAGCCAAACATTTTTTATACTTATAACGCCATCTCTCATTTGGTAAGCTAAAATCAAGTAATCGGAATCAATTCTGTAAGCATCTTCTAAAAGAGAATTACAATAAGAATCAAAATTTGCCAAATCAAATCCTGGTCCCCGATCAAAATCAAAACATTTAACTTCTAATAGTCCTTTTGTATGGTCATCTTTATCCAATAAAAAATCAGGAAACGTCTGAGAATTAGTTTTTTGTTCAAATTCTATATTCTCCTGCACAAACCAAGTTTTCAACCACTCCTGAAGTAAATTTCCTACAGAATCCTTCGTTTTTATCAATATACTGAGGTCTTTTAAAGTAAATTTTATATTGCCGACTTCTCCAATAAGCTTATATTCATCAACCAACTTTTGGTACAATTCCTCTGCTGTCACCTTCATGTTTAAATTATATTTTTTATAAAAAAATACTGCAAGTGATAAAGAGATCCTATTTCAGGGGGGAATTTCATTCCCATACCCCTAAATCATTCCACGAGCCTTCAATTCCAAATACTTATTCACACTATCTACCGACAATTCCTCTGGACGAGTCAAGATTACTTGAATACCATACTGGCGGAGTTTTTGGACAATGCGGAATTTTTCTTCTACAAATTTGGAGGCGATAGTTTTGTAATAAATTTCTTCGGTGGTGTGGGCTTCTTGTTGGGCGTAGTCACCAATTTCGGTATTCTCAAAGAATACGACTACCAGCAAGTGCATTTTATTGATTCTTCTCAAGAGGGGCAGTACGCGCGACATGGCCGAATAGCTCTCAAAGTTGGTATAGAGGAAGAGCAGGCTTCTGCGCTTGATAAATTGCTTGGTGGCCGTGTAAAGCAACTCATAGTTGGCCTCAAAATTTCTGGGTTTTTCCTTGTACAAGGTTTCAATAATGAGGTTGAGTTGTTTGGGGCCATCATCGGCCTTGACGGTTGCACCAATCTTGTCAGAGAAGGTCAGTAGACCTGCACGGTCGTGTTTCTGTAGGGATACACTCGAAATTACCAAGGCGGTATTGACGGCATAATCCAAGAGGCTCATGCCATTGAAGGGCATTTGCATGGAGCGGCCTTTGTCGATAACCGAGAAAATTTGCTGCGAACGCTCGTCTTCAAACTGATTAATCATCAATTCGTTTCTACGGCCAGTAGCTTTCCAGTTGATGCTGCGGTAATCATCGCCCTTGACGTAATTGCGAATTTGTGCAAACTCGTAGCTTGCCCCCAGACGGCGCACTTTTTTGACCCCACGCATGGTGGAGATTCTAGCTACAGCCATCAGGGAGTAGCGATTCATTTGCTTGATGGAGGGATAAACTAGGATTTTTTTCTCTGCTTCTTTGCGGATTCTGCGCTCTACTAGGCCAAGTGGGCTGTGTACAAACACATTGATGTCATTGAAGGTGTATTCGCCCCGCAAGGTAGGGCGTAGGTTGTACTCATAGGATTTGCCAATCTGTGGCGGCAAGGTGTCCACGATTCCAAAATCCCGACGCTGAAACTGCACCGGCAACTCATCGATCAAGCTGAGGTGTA
>CAYULH010000089.1:5886-19216 GCA_964445645.1 uncultured Aureispira sp.
AGGCACTTCATCTATAATGGTCACGCCTAGTTGGAGGCCATAATCATTCTGGATTTTGAGGCGTATGGTATTGTCATCGCCCAAGGAAAGCTGCCGTGGCAATTCTCGTTCGGCTTGTACTTTTACATTGTTATTAAACAATAAAATCAAATCTACGGCCACTAGTGCGATGGCTGCTACTAGCACAGCCTTGGCCACAGGAAATAGAAAGGGAAAAATAAAACTCAGAACAAATAAAGTGGTAATGCCTGCAAAGAGTCCAAAAAAGCGTGGACGCAAGTACACCGCACGCAAAGTGAGTATATGAAAGATTTTTTTCAGCATAATATTCGATCGTCTATCCGTGGTTGAAAGGGTTGAGCTGGTTCAAGACCAAAAGTTAGCCTTTTTTTTAGAACAAATGAAATGATGGAGGTATTCGTAATAAGGTCTATTTATAGAAATGCCTTTTTTATTTCCAGTTGCAAAACATTTCTTCATTTTTTTTAGTTCAAAAAAACCGAAAAACACCTTTAAAAGAGCTTTTTGAGGCAAAAGTAATTTTTTAAAGAAATTTTAAGACTTGATAGGCAGCGTTTTTATTATTGTCCACGTATTCCTTATAATAAAAGGCAATTTTTTTCATTACGTACCCAATCGTTTTTTAAAAAGGTTTTCTGATTTAAGAAGACAGTTTTTAGAAGTATTTTAGTAAAAGGCATGGATGGAAACCTTGGTTTCTATCACAAAATTGGCATTCCGAATCTAATTTGGAATGCCTTTTTATTTGTGCATAGCACAACTTTTGTACTGAATTGGCTTACTTTTAGTATCTATTCTAATTATTATCACTTAATAGGGGTTACAGATAACCTTTTAGTAAGCATTTTTATGACTGTTATTGCACGTTGTGTTGGGTTGTTGCTGTTGGTTTTGGCTAGTAATATTGTATTAGCACAAGCTGTTATCAAAGAAAAGAAAAGTCTGAGCTATACGCTCACTAGTACAGATAGTATTGTTCGTGCTCAAAAAAGTAGCACTTATAATAAAGAGGGAGCCTTATTGAACTGTAAGCATTACTATTATAATTTGTCGGCACCGGGGGTATTGGTCAAGGAAGAATCGGCCAATTTTGACACCGACCAGCAGATTCTTACAGAGACGATTACCCGTTATCCAAAGGACAAAGAGCCTCAAACAGAGCGTTTAGAAACCAAGTATTTGGTGTATGCAGCCAAGGAAAAAGACAGCAAACGCATTTGGAGGCGGCATTTTGATCGTTTTGGAGAATTGACCAAGGAGGACACCTTGACCTATAATGACGAACAATTGCTCCTCAATAATTGTCAGTACAATTATATGGGTTCTACCTCGCTGCTTTGTGATGAATATCAATATAAGGATGGTCTCAAAAAACGCTGGTTGATGTATTCTAAATGGAATACTATTGATGCCAAAAGCCAAGTGGTGGAGAAGCAAACCAAGCGGCGTGATTATCGCTATTTTTACAATCGAGCAGGCCAACTAAAGCGTGTGCGAGCCAAGGATTATGCCAGTAAGATTTGCCGCAAGGTGTATTATGATCAAGAGGGGCGTTTGTCAAAAAATTATATCCTTGTTAGACGAAAAGTGAGCAAGCCTGTGGATAAGGCCAAGGGGGATAAATCGGACAAAAAACGCAAGTATATTCAAAAAACGGAAGAAATTTTGCTGTATGATGCAGGTAAGCTGCTCTCGGCTCAACGATTGGTGGATGGTAAGGAAACGAATAGTACCATTTATGAATATGAGGATTCGCTCTTACAAAAAGAGACTATTCGTGTCAATAGCACCAAGACAGAAGAAATCTTGTACAGCTACCAAGCGGGTGTATTGACAGAAAAAATAAGTCACAAGCTGGATCAAAAAGGGAATATACGTTACTCCATCAAGAATTTTTATAATGAACAGGGCCAAGCTGTCCGCAAAGAACAAATTGCTGGAAAGAACGTTTTGTCTGTCGTAGAATGGACATACAATAAGCATGGAGATATTTTGAGTAGAATCTCTTATCGTCCCAAACAAAAGCGACCTAAGAAGGGTATGGAAGAGATGGAGCCTTCTAAAGAAAAAATTGTGTATATTTATAGCTATCACTAAACCAATTTATCTGTAGCAAATGACTGTAAACTCAAAGAATATGATAAAACATACTCTACTCAGAGGTGCATTATTGTTGTGTACCCTTACATCTTCTGGATGGCTATTCGCTCAAGAAGTCAAGGTAAAATCTGTTGACTACAAAATTTTTGAACAGTTGCCTGAATCGGAAGAAGGCATGGATTTGGAATTGACCAAAAGAGAACTTAAGGAATATGATAAAAAAGGCCGTATTGAGCAACAACAAATTTATTTGGCCAATCCCATTGGTAAGTTGATGCCCAATACCTTTACGTTTAGAGAGTGGCTGGAAGATGTGCGTACTGAGAAGGTGATTAAGTTTGACGAAATGGGGGACTCTATCACAGCAGTAAAAACCTACATTTCTAACAAGGGCAAACTAAAGTTAAAAGAGGAAATCGTGGATTATCTCAATGCTCCTAAAAAAATGCTCATCAAGGAATTTGAGTACACAGAGTTTGGAAAGCCCCTCAAAGTCGTTTTTACGAACAAAGAAGGCGATAAAATAGGAGAAGAGCAGTACAAGTATAATGGAGATGATGAAGAGATTTTGTATAAAAAATGGGAATTGCTCCCCGATGGAAATAAGGCGACTGAAAGCAAAAAAACAAACTATACCAAGGATGGTTATTTAGAATCTTCTGAAAAAATTGTCAAAGATGGCAAAGATACCTACAAGGATATTATCATTTTTGAAGGCACTAAAATCAAGGAGCAAACTAAGTATAAAAATGGCGAAATTGTCAGTGAATTTGGTGGTGGCAAGTCTAGTGGCGGTTACAATCCTCGTCAGGGACAGGTGATGATGGAATTTGGTAGTGGTGGCGATGATGATGGTGGTTTTGGTAGTTTTGGTGGTGGTTTTGGCGGGATGCTTCCTGAGGTAGAGGATGAATTTGATGACAAGGGCAACAAAATCAAAACCACTGAAACAGAGGGAATTGAATTGGTGAAAGTCATTAACTATAAGTACGATGACAATTCTAATCTGCTAGAGATGGAAGAAATCAAGTACGAGGATGGCGAAGAAGAAAGCACCAAAAAAGAAAAATGGGCCTATGATGATGAAAATAACATTACCAAAAAGGCCGTCTACAAAGATGGGGAAAAGCTAAAAGAGGAGCAGTACCATTATAGTTATTATGGTAAGAAAACCGAAGAGCAACCCAAAAAAGAAGAAAAAGAGAAAGAGGACAAAGAAGCTAAGGCTACTCCTGAAAAAAAGGATTCTGATAAATAACTAGCATTGTAAATAAAAATTATTGATAAGAAGGTTACTGACCAAAAACAGTAAATCGTCCCTTCCGTAAAACTCACAATTATAATATAATCAATTATGTACGCATCGTTTACTAAGCTTACAGTAGTTTTTTGTTTTGCTCTCTTGTTGGGGAGTTTTTCAACAAAAGCTCAAAAGCCACAAATAAAATCTATTGAACACGAACGCCATGCAGTCATTGATGGAAAACTTACTTTAAAAGCAAAAACTAAAAAGGAGTACAATTTATTTAATAAATTATCTCTGGAAGAAAAATATAGGGTTTCCAAAAAGGACAGCGCACTAGAGTTGGTCACTCAAACACGGCTCAACTACGACCCCAAGGGTCGGCACCAAAACACCCTAAAGTACGATAAGAGTGGTTCATTAATCTCCGAAATGAAATTGTACTGGGATGCTTACAACAACAAGAGCAAAGTGGAATTGGTGAATTATGATGATGGTCAACAAAAATCTGTTGCAGTTACCTATTTGTTGGAATACAATGAAGATGGAGAAAAGAAAGAGGAGAAGTATTTTGATGATAACGGCAAACAAGTTAAGGGGCGTACTTGGTTTTATAACAAACAACGAGAAATAGACAAAACCTATGTATGGGAAGAACAATACAAAGAACCTCGCAAGGAAACGTATACTTCCTATAAACGCAACAAAAGTGGTGACTTGACCCAATCTACTACCGTAGAGAAAATCAATGGAAAAGAATTTCGCAAAGATGTGCGTTATTTTAGTGATAATTATGTGACCGAGTGGTTGACCTATATTGACGGACGCTTGGAGAGTCACTTTTTTAATGAATACAGAGACAGTGTTATTATTAGAACAACTCGTAAAAACAAACGTCAAGTACTCACACTAGAAGAGGCTGCCAAGGAAAAAGAACGCTTGGAACGTCGCAAAAACAATAGAAATGCACGTTCTAACAAAAATATAGACGAAGATATTTTTGTTACGAATACCGAGTATGATGCCTATGGCAATATCTTGGTGACTACCCAAAGTATCAACGACAAGGTAACAATGGTGACACAGTATGCTTATGATGATTATGGCAATCAAACCAAAATACTAAAGGTGGATAAGGAAAAAGATACCAAAGAAGAAGAGCTGAAAGAGTATGATGATTGGGGCAATACGGCTCAACGCATTCTCAAAAAGAACGATAAAATAGTCTCTAAGGATGTTTATAAATACACTTATTTTGAGGACTAAATAAACTTAAAGCTCTATAAAACTTATACAACTATCTGTCTGGTGCTCTTTGCTAGGCAGATAGTTTTATTTTAGAAACAAAGCCATTTTTTATTACTTTGTGCTATACCACCAATTTTTACAACAAGACCTTATGAAAACATTTTTATACACCTTTTTTTGCTGGATAATAACAACCACACCCTTATTTGCCCAAATGGATAGTTTGGCTCTGGACAGTGTACGTATAGATACGGTGTTTGTCGACACTTTTCAATTGCAACAAACCGTCCAACACAACTACCGTTACAACAATGGGCAGCGACAAACCAGCTTTGTACAAACTACGAAGTATGATACCAATGATTTTGTCATTCAACAAGAGCGGTATTACTACAAATCTATGGATACAGGAGCGGTGATTAATCGCCACTATATTTTTGAATACAACCCCAACAGCTTGCTCGGCTCGTATTATACAGAGCAATTGGCCATTGGAAACCAAGCATACAGCATCCAGAAAACTACGTTCAAAAATTACGACCGAACCTCCAACAAACGCTACTGGGTCAAGACCCAAAAACCCAATAGTAAGCAACTCTTGCGTCAGGTGCGTTATGAGTATGATAAGAATGGTTTTCTAATTGGTAAAGAAGCTAGTGATTATACCACCAATCCTGCTAGTAGAAGTATAGAAAAAGTAACACGCAATGATGCTGGAAATATGTTGACTTGGGTTTCTTATGATGATGATGGCGATACCAAAACACAAGCACGAACCTTCAATGCCAGTTATTTGGAAGATACGCTATTGTTGCGTTCCGATGATCAGTTGTATTATAATTATACCACCGTTATTAATAAATACGACAAAAAACGCCAACTCAAAAAGACGGACAAAAAAATAGGGAATTACAGTACCAATGGCAAGGTCAAATACAACAATGAAACTAAGATTATTTATAAGGAAGGGCGGCCGTACAAACTCACCGAAAAAAATTTCAAGAAAAAGGTTAGAGCCATCACTTATGCTTACCAACCCAATGAGGAAATACAATATGTGGTAACGCCTGAAAAAAGCTATACAGAACGTATTGTAAGAACACCTCACCCTACGCTGCCCAATCTATTCATCAAACGCACCGAAACCAAAGAAGGCGAACCCTTTGTAACAGAGTTGTGGACCTATGATAGCACAGGCCACCTACTGAACCATACTGTACTCGAAAAACGCAGCAATGGAAAGGATTGGAAAAACGAAGAACAGTACAATGAACATGGCGATATTATAGCCAAACGCCTTTTTGTGGGCAATGCTCTAAAAACAGAAGAAATTTTTGAACATACTTATCGTTCGTGGAAAGTAATGCGAATTGTGGAGCGATAGGCGATTTTTAAGTAGGTGCAAAAAAGAACCCAGCTTGCTGGCTCATAAGCGTAGCGCACTAAACCGTACAACCGAGCAACGCGAGCTCATGAACGAAGTGAACTAATGAAAAAGAGGAGACTCGCAACGCGATCTGCGCTGGCTTGTACCTAAAAGGTACAAAAGCTCTAGCAATTTCCTAGATCGAGGCACTCGCTATGCGATCTGACTTATTTGATACAGTGTATCAAATAATCAGGTAACAAAGCTGTAACGAGCGCGTATTTTCAACGATGAGCTAGGGGAACCCCGAAGGGCTCACGAAGTAAAAGATACCTTTTTTAGTACGAGAACTTTTTTAAGACTACTTATTTAAACCAAAAAGAATTTTGTTGAGCAAAATTCTTTTTGGCTTTTATGATGGGGCTTCATCCATAACACTATTCACCAGCAGCATCGGGCGGTGTGGTATCCGCAGCA
Organism: uncultured Aureispira sp.; assembly: GCA_964445645.1. Classification (GTDB taxonomy): domain Bacteria; phylum Bacteroidota; class Bacteroidia; order Chitinophagales; family Saprospiraceae; genus Aureispira. The sequence continues at coordinate 12,342 of CAYULH010000089.1, forward strand.
TCCTCCTTGGGTTTGGGCGCAGGCTTTTTCTTAGGCTTCTTTTTTTCTTCCAATACATTGGTATTGATGTTATTCATAGTGCGAGCCAAGCCAATAGTGCCAAACTGCAACACACCTTGAGCAGCATGGCTTATAATTTTGGGCAGCAATTCGTCTTCCTCCGCTGTCCATTTGCCCAATACAAAATCCACTTGTCTGCCTTTGCTAAAACGATCACCAATCCCCACCTTTAGTCTGGGATATTGACCAGTTTGCAACAATTGCTCTATGTTTTTGAGTCCATTGTGCCCACCAGCACTCCCCTTTCCCTTCAGGCGAATTTGGCCAAACTTGAGATTCAAATCATCCAAGATTACCAATAGATTTTCTTTTTTGATTTTTTCTTTTTGCAACCAATAGCGTATGGCCTGACCACTCAGGTTCATGTAAGTAGTGGGTTTTAACAAAATAAACTGCCGTCCCTTGTGTCTAAAACTGCCCACATAACCATGCCGATCACTCTTGTAAGATACCTCAAACTTGGCAGCCAAATAATCGACCACATCAAAACCAATATTATGACGTGTACCATTATAATCCACTCCGGGGTTGCCCAATCCTGTAATAAGATACTTCACTATATTTTCATTTTTTTGCGCTTCCTCTTCGGAAGAGGAAGCCCATAATTTTTTCAACCATTTAAACATATTTCTAAGCTGCTTGGCCATTGAAGTTGTCCCATTAGAAGGTACAACAAAAGACGTACTGGAAAACAAATCCAATACGTCTTGTTATGAGTTGTTGTCTATTGTTGGTTGGAATGCAAAAATATTGCGCCCAAGGAACAACTTATTTTTGTGCTTCTTCTGCTGCTGTACGAGCTTCTGCTGAACGCAATGCACGTGGTACTTCTACAGATGCCAATGGAATTCCTCCAGAGTTCAAAATCTCAATACCTTCTTCTACTTGTACTTCACGTACACGAATAGATTTACCCAATGCTAGGTGTTCTACGTTTACATTGATAAAAGCAGACAATTTATCAGGAGTAGTTTGTACTTTGATTTTGCGAATTTTCTGCATCAAAACACCCCCTACTTTTACCCCTTTGGCAACACCTACCAAACGAATTGGAATTTCAGCTTTAACGCTTTGGCCTTCTACCAGTTCCAACAAATCAACGTGCATGATTTTGTCTGTTACTGGGTGAAATTGTACCGTTTTGATGATAGCTTGGCGCACATCGTCTCCTACTGTCACTTCTGCTACTCTAAATTCATTGGTATAAATCAAATCTCTCAATGCCATTGGAGCAACACTGAAATGAAGGTTGTTCTCACCACCATATAGAACGCAAGGTACCAAGTTGGCATTGCGTAGAGCTTTTGTACTTTTCTTGCCTAATTCAGTTCTTGAAGTACCTGTTAATGCGATCGTTTTCATTTGAATCGTTATAGTTTATTCTAAGTAAATACTTTTCTTTTTGGACGTGCAAAGATAAGAAGAGTTCGGGTTTTTTCAAACAATTAACAAAAATAGTTCTTTTATTGACTGTTTTTTATGTTGTTGAAGGGTATTTGAGGCTAAAATCTTAGCGTAATAGCTGTTTAAGGCGACTGATGCTTTGCTTGTTACTTTCTAGTGTAATGGCATTGAGAATGTCGTTTTTTTCTCGCTGTGTCAAATGCAAACTCAAAGAGGCACGCTGCTCCAATAAAGTGGGCGAGTACGTAAAATCCACCACCTCTACTTTATCATAGCCAATCTTAGATTTTAAATAGGAAATGTAATTGTCATGATGATAATTCTGCAAGGCATCCATAGCAAACATAGGCCCCAAAGGATTAAAAACCAACTCTGACAAGGACCGGGAAGTCGTTGCTTTTATTTCTTTTGATTGTGTATACGACCGAACAGAGACAATAATTACCCCACTGGTATTGGCCCGTATCCATCGTCTAAAAATTGCCGCAAAACGCGTAGCCATTTCCAGCCCAAAATTATCCCGAAAACCCGCATCCACCAAGTTGATACTAGGCTCACTAGGCATTTGTATACTCGGAAAAATAAACGGAAAGGTAGCACTCATACGCAAGGCAGTAGCAAAACGCAAATTCATGGGATTGTGTGCTTTAAACAAGGCGCCATAATCTACAGCATCAATCTGACTCGCATTGGTAGCTCCCTGATAACTAAAAGGGGCGCGCATCATAAAACTAACAGGTTGAGGTGAAATGACTAGTGTTCGGCTGTCATTGGCAATTAAGGGAGTTAAGAACAACAGGGGTATTTGGCCTGTTGCTTCTGCCTCTTGATAATAGGCCAAATCATGCGCCAATAAACCTTCTGTATTTTCTATAAATTGTTGCTCAAAACTATAGCCTCTATCTTGTCGATACTTGTACCCATTCACTTCTCGATTTACCCAAGGAATAAAAATATCGTTGACCAAAAAGGTAAAGGCCAATGAATTCATCAAATCCTTGGCCGTATGATCGAGATAGCGTTTGTCATACAAATCTATGGCCTTGCCTTGCTGCTGCTGGTAGTATAATTCTCGGTACAAGCTTGCGCCCCACATCCCCCCCGAAGAGCCTGTAATCAGGGCAGTATGGGGCATCAATTGCCCCTGAGTGGCATGATCGGCCTCTCTCATCACATGATGCGACCACAAACTGGCTCGAATGCCCCCACCACTCACACAAAACAAAACCATTTTAGGCTTTTTATCTTCATCCTTGAACTTAGCACGCCAGTTATCCAAAATTTGGAGCATCTGCTCACTATCATTATAATACTGACGCTTGGAACAAATAGAATCTAATACAGGGAGTGTATAAGGTGTTGGTTTGACCTCATAATTGAGTCCATAAGCACTATTTTGATAAGAAAACAGCCCCAAAGCCATCATCTGGTTAATCAAAAACAAAGCAACCAATAAAGAGAGCACGCGCCATTCTTCTAGCCAATAGGTCAAGGCTCCTATTACCGTGGTTAGGATAGAACACAACAACAATAAACTTGCAGCGGCAGGTATTCTGAACGCCTCATATTCTACCAATGCCGCCATCAAAATCAGCAGTGTAATACTAATGCTCTGAATCACAAAGGCATTGGCGTGATTTTGCCGAAAAACACGCTCTAGCAATTTAAAATTGTAATGCCCTACCTCTCGTACAATACGCCACTGAAATTGCTCGTTCAAAAAATAATCTACCCTCCAAGCATTTTTGTAAGGGCCATCTTTTTGCAAATTCATACTGCGTTCTTTGCGTTGTACCACAATGGATTTTAGAACTTTGGATAATTTGAGATGATTTCGTTTGCGATAACTCTGTACATCGGTATTGGTGTAATGAAAATAAATCATAGCCGCCACAATCATCAGCACAGTACCAGCCATCAAGCCCAAACAATACAACAAGCTGTATTCTCCCGTATATTCATTGTACCACTGAAATTCTATAATATGATAGCAGTAAAACAATAGGAACAAAACAGGAATCAAACAATTATTAAAACTAAACTTAGAGAAAGGACGATACAAGGAGGCTAAAAAAGGAAAACGATAACTATTGAGAATATAGATACTGGTGTTCCAAGCAATAAAAAAACTACCATAAGCCAATCCAATGATAAAAAAGCTCCAAAATCCAACAACCCCCTTATACTCTGGATCCAAAAACAACTTGTGCAGCCCCAGAGAGGTTCCCAATTGACCACTCATAATGGCAAATAATATCCCCCATAAACTCAATAGCAATATATTGTGTTTAAGTTGCAAACGTATCAGTTGTACCGGAAACGTATAATATAAATTAACTAAACGTGCTTTAAGTTGGGTCATGCAATAGAGATTGATAGCTAGTCTGATATAAATGGCACAAGCCTTGCCCTATAATATTAAGTAGGGCTTATTTGATATTAAGCAATCATTCAAGTAGTTGGTAATAATTATTCTTTGTTACCTTAAATTTAAACAACTTCCTAATATTGAGAATTACGTAGATAAATTTTTATTTTTGTTGAATGCGCTTATAGTTGTATTTCTGCCAATAATGCCCAAAAAGACCATTGGTTTATTTGATTTTAATTTGTTTGAAGTGTAAACCTTCCCCAAAGGTTATACTTTTCCCCCCATTTTTTAGTTCTAAATCTAAGAGATTGTTCTCTTAGTCATTAAAGATTCAGCTCCTAAAAAGTAGTATTATGGCACATTTTATTTTCATTCTTTCATTTTGCTGTTGGGCATTTATCGCTACAGCACAAAATTCTGATGCGGACACCACTGTCCCCAGCATACGCTACTCTTGGGTAGAAGATCAGGATTTTGCCAAACCTTCTGATTTTTATGGCTATACATTTGTTCCAGCCGAAGGCAAAATGAGCATTGCACACTATCCCGATCCTTTTGCTGCTGGTGTGGTTTCTTTTGTAGTTTCTCGTAATGATGTTTTAATTACAGAACGTGCAAATTACACGCCTGCCGGTATTGTAGATCCCCCAACCGATGCCAAGCCTTATCGTTTACGCATTTCTCGTATTGTAGACAAGCAAGATTATGGTATGGAGTTTTACTTAGTAGACAACACCAACAAAGAGTTGGAAGGCTATCTCAAATTCTTTCGTGACCCCATAGGACAAGTCGATATGCTCAAGTATCGTCCTAGTACCGCCGATCCCGAGCATGTATACTGGCTTCCTCATATCAGTGAGGAGCAAGCCTTGGCTTATGGCAAGTTTTTTACCCATCAAGAGGATTTTAATTGCAAAACCCTAGACGAGTTTTGGGGAAAAGTGATTTATCCATTTTTATCATACGAAAATCAATCCAACATCAACTTCCGAAAAATTCATCGAATCTATCCCGAAGATGCTATTGATGTTCGTTTTGAGGAGGAAACAGTGGTAAAGGGCAAAAAGGAAAAGCTAATGCAATACATTGTATTCAACCCCAAGGATGGCAAAAGAAAAAAATTGCTGGTCAAGAAAAGTAAAGAGGTAGAGGGCTATGAGGATAGAGAAGAAAACAAACCACGTACGGTGCTGGAGGTAGAAGTAAGAGATGAAGTTTCTCAAGAAACATTCTTTGTGCTTTTTCACCGAGGCAAAAGAAAATTCTTACGTGCCATAGAATTGCAAGAAGAAAAAACACGTGCTAGTTTGTTGTATTATGAAATGAGACGTGGCAAGGGGATTATCGTAGAAGATGCTCCGCCCACACAAGGAGCACCCAAAACATCGGCCAATGAAACTGCTCCTAATATGGATTAATTGCTTATGGATAATAATGGGTGCTTACGCCCAAACAGATAGCCTTTCTACGACGGATGCAGAAAGGCTATCTTTCTTTGCTAATGCGCCTACTTTTAATAAAGCTCGATTTTGGGGCATGACAACTGGCATTGCAGCAAGTTATACGGCTGTTACGATTGGACTCAATCAGGCTTGGTATGCCAATTATCCTCGACGGAGCTTTCACACCTTTAACGATTGGGACGGGTGGCGACAAATGGATAAGTTTGGGCACGCTATGACAGGGTATTTTGAGAGCAAGTGGGTGGGCGATTTGTATACTTGGACGGGAATGCCACGCCAACAGGCGCGTTGGGTTGGTTTTGGGGCAGGCTTGTTGTTTCAGACTACCCTAGAGGTCATGGACGGATTCTCTGCCCAATGGGGCTTCTCTTGGGGAGATATGGGGTTCAATTTATTGGGTTCTGGTAGTTATTTGGCACAAGAATTACTCTGGCAAGAGCAACGCATTCGCTGGAAAGTATCGGCCCATCGCCCTCGGTATTCTTCTGCCCCTCTGCAAGCCACCAACAGTACAGCCACCACCAGCCTACAAGCCCGTGCCAACCAGCTCTACGGCAGTAGTCCAGCCGAACTACTCTTCAAAGAATACAATGGCCAAACCATCTGGCTCTCGGCCAATGTGGCTTCCTTCTTGCCCAAAACCACCTCCAAAACGCCTTTTCAGTGGGTCAATGTTGCGGTGGGTTATGGTATAGAACAGGTCTATGGAGCCGAGCGCAATAGTTGGGAAGATGCACAAGGCAATATTTTTGTTGTACCACAAGGGCATCAACGTCAGAGTCAGTTTTTTCTCTCTTTGGATATTGATTTTGAACGCATTCCTACTCGCCACAAATGGCTAAAAACAGTGTTTGGAATTCTCAATATTTTCAAGCTTCCTTTTCCTGCTCTGGAAGTTAATACCACAGGCGGCATTCATTTTCATCCTTTTTATTTCTAATAACAAACCACTATGAACCCTAAACAGAAACAAGCTATTATTGACAAAGTAACCACTATTATCAAAGAAATTCCTACCTCGGTAGATTTGGTCAAGAAAGACCACAAACAGGAAAAACGCTTTCGATACTTAGCCAGTTATATTATCAATAAAGCCATCCAACAAAATGCCTTGCTTATTAGTGAGGATGGAAATGGTTTTGCTATTTTATTTAGAACTAGCAAAAAAGAAAACAGCTTCTGGAAAAATATATGGGGGGAATTGGGGCTAGTATGGCATGTAACAGGTCTCAAAAAAGCATGGAGCTTGCTCCAAACACAACGCTACGTCAAAAATCAACGCCCAGCCCAAGGCGAATACCTGTATTGCTGGTTTTGGGGAGTGGTAAAAGGCACGCCCACTAGCACTGCCCGAGCCATGAAAGATGAATTCCTAAGAATATCTAAGGAAAGCCAACTGCCTATCTATGCCGAAACTAGAATGGGCAAAAAAGCATTGGTGTATCAACGATACGGTTTTGAGATCTTTCACCAATGGGAGCGCCCCGATGGAGAAACAACTTATTTCTTGAGGTATGTGCCTCCTGTAGCGTAATACTTACCATGATTGGTGTGATTCGTGTGATTTTTTGATTTTC
>CAYULH010000089.1:19316-22473 GCA_964445645.1 uncultured Aureispira sp.
CCTGTAGCGTAATACTTACCATGATTGGTGTGATTCGTGTGATTTTTTGATTTTCAATTTGATATTTCTATGATTCTACAAATAAAGAGTAGAAATCAAAGTAATCAAATAATCACACGAATCAAGGTAATGACAGCGTGGGTTTACCAACTCTTATATAACTTAGAGAGATTATCGTCTTGCTCCCAATTGGTGATTTCGGTAATAAACGCATCTATGTAATCGTAGATATTCACCTTAGAAAAGGCTTCTACACGTTGCAAAATAGTAGGCACTTCATCTCCACTTAGACGCTCTATGGCATCTACTGCATCTTGATAAGTTTCCGAAGATTTGTCATCACGCAAGATTTGTACTTTCTCAATGGCATCTTCTACATCCTCTCCACGCAATGCCTTTAGGGCATTTTCAATGTTTTTATAATCTTTGTCTACTTTGATATAGGCATCATCACGCAATTTTTTGACAGCACTTGCTGCTGCATAACGTCCCCACTTGCCCGTACTAGCATTGGTAGCCATATCTCTTAGATAAGCTGCTTTTTGCTTGATTAATGATTCGTCTTTGGTAGCACTCAACAACATGGCATAACGATTCATAAAAGTAAACAAAGCATAGTTATTGGCCTTCGACCAATTGCCCTCAAAGAAAGCAAGATATTTGCGGTCCCCTGTCTTGGCGTAGATTTGTGCAATACTCAATAAAATAGACACATTGTCTTTGTCCTTGAGACGATCGGCATATTGAATACCCAAAGCAGGATTGTTATCATAAATACTCTGCAAGGAAGCTGCCATAACCATATAAGAAGCATCCTTATCAATGCGTTCTTGGGCTATTTCCAAGTACTTGGAGCCTCCAATCTTAGACAAACGCTGAATAGCGGCACGGCGCACCTGTGAGCGAGGATCTTTTTGGGCTAGTTGGATAATTTTATTGATTAATAAGGTATTGTTCTCATCCAACTCAATCCCATCAATAGCACGTACACGAATGGCCCAAAAAGGATCACTTAGTGCTTGTTCAAATACTTGCTGAACAGCTATATTGCCCTCCTGCTTATAACGCAAGCCTGATAAAGCCTCGGCACGATCCTGATACAATTTGCTAATCTTATACTGCTGCACCAATTCATCTTTGTCCAGTTTATATTTGCGATTGCACAACAACATACGCTCTGCATCTACGCTTACCCATACAGGCTCACGATTGACAGCAATGCTAAAGGTCTGTGTGGGTTGTGTCATGGTAACATTGGTACGCAAGGCGTTGCCCCCTGTGGTGGTATAAACATCAATAGCAAAAGGCAAGATGAACACTGTACTTTCACGTGGGCTTTGGGTTTGTTTGATTGTTACATGCAGCATTTTGTTACCAGCATCATACTCCTTGGTAATTTCCAAATCAGGATGCCCCTTGGTAAAGAACCATTGGTCAAAGAACCAATTGAGATCTTGTCCTGTCACTTCCTCAAAAGCCAATCTCAAGTGCGCTGCTTCGGCCGCTTGGTATTTATTATCCTCTAAATATTTTTTGAGGGCGGCAAAGAATGCCTCATCGCCTACATAATGGCGCAACATGTGCAAAATAGCCCCGCCCTTATTATAGCTGTGGGCATCAAACATGTCTTCTTTATCATTATATCCATAATGAATCAAAGGATGCTGGTCGCCGCCTGATACTGCTTGGTTCATATAACCATCTATCTGGCGCTTGCGCGAATGATCGGCAGCATCACGGCCATATTGATGTTCAAACCACAAATATTCGCCATAATTGGCAAAGGACTCATTGAGTGGCAAGTTGGCCCAACTCTCACAAGTTACCAAATCGCCAAACCAATGGTGTACTAGCTCGTGCGCTACAATAGCTTCGTTCATATCGCTGTTATCCAGCAATGTTTGACGTGTTTTTTGCACAAAATCACCAAAAATAACAGCAGATGTATTTTCCATAGCACCAGAAACATAATCCCGCACAACTGCTTGAGAGTATTTGGGCCAAGGATAGGTTACACCAAAAAGATCGGAGAAAAAAGTCAACATTTGAGGCGTATTTTTATAAATCTCCTTGGCATCTACACGGTACTTGGGTTCTACATAGTATTGTAATAAACGACCATCCCACTCTTCTTCTACCACGGCAAATTCGCCTACCACCATGGCAAACAAATAAGGCGCATGAGGCAAGTCCATCTTCCAATAGTCAGTACGTGTACCGTCCGAATTTTCTATAGAATTCATCAACAAACCATTCGATAAGGTCTTGAAGCGTTTTTGAACCGTCATGTAAATTTCCTGTGTACAACGCTCATTGGGGCGGTCAATGGTTGGAAACCAGCAAGAACTGGATTCCGTTTCGCCCTGTGTCCATATTTGCTGGGGCTTTCCTTGTTCTTTTCCAAGTGGATTGATAAAATAAAGCCCTTTGTCCGAAGTAATGGCATCACTCCCCCCTATGGGCAATTCGTTGGGCTTGGCCGTGTAGTCAATATAAAGCCGAAATAATTCCCCTACTTTATAATCTCTATCCAACGTCACATACAAATCCTTGTTGTTGTCATAACGATAACGAAGTGGCGTTTGGCCCACAGCCGTCATCAGAGCAACTTTATGAATATCAAAGCCTTTTGCATCTAAACGCAGCTCTTTGCTAGGCTTAAACAAGGGTTTTAGTTCTAGCACGGCCTTACCATTGAGGTATTGACGTTGCCAGTCAAATGAAACATCGAGCTTGGTATGAATTAGATCATGTGTTCTAGTAGGACTAGCATTGTAGGTCGGGCGGGTATAAGTCTTGGATGCTGTAACAGAAATCGTATCTAACTGACGATTTTCTACGGTGTAGTCTAGTGTTACAATTCTACTTGTGGGTGAACAAGCTGTCCAAAACAAAGTAGTAGCCAATAAAGCGATGAAGTGCTTGGCGTTCATTGATTGTTAGTTTTAAAATATAAAGAAGTTGACTTTAAAAAGTCGTTCTGTCAACTGTAGGTTTTTTTGAGGGGGGTAATTCCTTGCACTACAGCTTTTAGTAGCTGCAAAATTAATAAAAAATAGCCTATTAGGGAAACTAGACCTGAATACCCTACACAAAAAAACAGAGGCTGTCGAAAAAGGACAGTCTCTTTTTTTGTACGACAGGTGTTTGATGTTAA
>CAYULH010000090.1:0-4758 GCA_964445645.1 uncultured Aureispira sp.
CTCACGAAGTAAAATATCCGTTTTTTGTTGTAAAGAATTTTGAACGACTACTTAATCTTTATTATTAGAACATTATTGCCATTTTTGTTAACTAAAACTATTAAATGACAACCTCTCCTCAACATCATGCGTTAGAAACGCTTTTTTTTTCCAACTTAGATGCGCTACGTGGAGTATGGAACGCCAATAATGCAAGCAGTGTTTTACTTTCTTTGGTTTTTTACAAACGCATCTTGGCCTTGTGCCAAGAGGGCGAACTGCCTTTTTTGCAGCCCCTCCCCACTGATTATCAATGGAGTACTGTATTTAAGTCCAATACGCTACAAGACACTTCCAAGGCCATAGAGCAGCTTACCCAAACACTGCTGAATTTTGCCGAGCGCAATGCTGTATTGGGCAATATTTTTTCGCCTTTGGCACGAGCACTTGAGGAGGAACAAAATGGGCAACTCTTACGGCAAGTGGTTTTATTATTAGAAGAATTAGATTTTTCTAAAGCTGCTATTTCAATTGAGGAGTTTGGTCATTTTTTTAATAATGCCCTGTACAAAACAGCCCTAAGGGCTGGCAAAATAGGCGTAAGAAGAACTACCCCCAAATCTATTAACAAACTAATAGCAGCTTTGGCCAAGCCTCAGCCACAAGAAATTGTTTATGATCCCACTGCTGGACAAGGTTCTACTTTTATTGCCCTGCTTAGAGCCTGTCCGAACCTGCAAATATATGGGCAAGAAGAAAATATTCACATTTGGGCACTTTGTAAAATGAACCTGTGGGCCAATGGAGCTTACAAAGCGCATATTGTCAACAGCAATGCCCTAACAGCACCAGAGGAAATTCACCCCAAGGCTGATATTGCCATTGCCCATTTTCCATTTGGTCAGGCCATACCTAGTGAACTCATCAGACAACAATCGTACACATCCATTCCCTTTGATGTCAATATGCCCAAAGTAGCAGGCAATAGTTTGTTTATACAACAAATGCTATCTAGGATGAAAGAAGATACAGGCCGTTTATTGGCGGTTCTGCCTATTCAGAGTTTGACCAATGGACGTGATGATAGAAAACTACGTGAGTTTCTTATTCGAAGAGATTTGCTAGAGGCCGTTATTACCCTTCCTTATGGTTTGCTACAAACCACAGGAATTCCTATCTGTATTCTGGTAGTCAATCAACAAAAACAACTGTCGAAAAAAGGGCATATTTTATTTATCAATGGTGCCAATCTTCGAGTTGATACCCAATACAAACTTCAACGCCGTCTCACCAATACACACATTGAGGCTATTGCTCAAGTATTACACCACCAACAAATTCCAGAGCTGGAAGAATTGGATACTTGTATTTCTAAGGTGTCCATTCACAATGTTATTCTCAATGATTATAATTTGGATGCCAAGCGTTATGCCTCTCCTTTTATAGCCCAACTCAAGGCACTAGAGGATCATGGCCAACTGATACAATTGGAACAAATTTTTCGTTCAGAACGCCCTCATTTGTGGTTTGATGAAACCCCTCAACAGGATTTGCCCTACGTTTGTCCAGAAAATCTAAGTATTTCTATTACCAATTATTCTATTGAAATAGAACAACTCCCTACTACCAACCAAGTAAAACAGGTTGCAGGGCGTATGATTAATGAATCCATGCTCCTAGTCAATCGTTCTGGCCGCCATTTTAAGGCGAGTTATTTTACATACAATCAGCTCCCTATCTTGGTCAATGAAGATATTATGACCTTTAGGATAGATGAACAGAAGATTTTGGTCGAATATCTCATTTTGCAATTGCATGATAGTTTGTTTAGACAACAGCTTGATATGTACAAAACAGACGATCAGCACAAGATTATCAGAGAGGGGCAGTTTGAGCTGTTGCAAATTAATCTGCCTTCGATAGAGGAGCAAACACAAATTATTAGGGAAACTAAAATTCGATTATTACAAGAAGAAGAACAAAAAGTAGAGCAGCTCCGAAAGGATTTAAACTTAGGAAAACAAGAAGCTCAAAACAAACAACATAAGATTATTTCTTCGCTACAACATGAATTGGGCAATCGTCTGCCTGCTGTTCTGACAGAAATCAAAAACCTAAAAGATTATCTCAAGGATAAGGAAGAGGAAGCTAGTAGTATTGATTTTTCAGAAGCCATTTTTCCAGTGTTTCAGGACGAAGAAGAAAGCAATGTAGATAACTTGGGTACCGTTATAGACCGAATAGAGGCCATGCTGGTACACTCTATTAATAGCTTGGATTCGACCAGTGCCATTATCAAAGCAGATAGAAGCAAATTAAATTTGGAACCTGTGAAGATCAAGGCATTTTTGGAAACTGTTCAGCAGACTTATGCGGCAGACAAAGCCTTTGATATTAGGATTGAGGTAGAAGAAGACCAACATGGTAACGAAATTTTGATTTTTGGGCTACTGGATAAAACACAAATGACTACCTTGTTGACGAATCTAATCGACAATGCCAAACGCCATGGTTTTGTTAATGCAGATAAACATTATACCATTTATTTCAAAGTAGGGCTTTCTGTAGATGGGCAAGAAGTTGTTTTGGAATACAAAAACGATGGTCGCCCCTTCCCTAGTCATTTTTCTTTTGAGGACTTTATCAGCTATGGCAATTATGCAGGCAGTACAGGTCACTCTGGTATTGGCGGCTATTTAATTCACCAAATCATAGAAAACCACAATGGTAACATAGCTTATCGCCCCCCTTTAGATCCTCACGATCCATTTAAAGTACATTTTGAAATAACACTACCCGCAATTTAATTATCATACTATGAGTACTACAAACATCGCTATTGGAGTTGGAATTGACATAGGAGGCACCAATACAGTCTGGGGCATCGTCAATAATGCAGGCCAAATTTTTGAAAAAGGCAAACGCCGGACTAGAAATTACCCTACAGCAGAGTTTTTCGTACAAGAAATCTCCAAGGATATTAGAGAGATGCTTCGAAAAAATCCTCAATATGAGCTGAAAGGTATTGGAATTGGTGCTCCTAATGCGAATTTTTTCAAAGGCACTATAGAGTCTGCTCCCAATCTCCTCTGGAAAGGTATTGTTCCGCTCAAGGCCCTTTTTCAACAACAGTTTGAGGAAATACCTATATGGGTAACCAATGATGCGAATGCCGCAGCTATTGGTGAACAACTGTTTGGGGTAGCACGAGACCACAAAGATTTTCTAGTTGTTACATTGGGTACAGGAGTAGGAAGTGGTTTTGTGGTCAATGGAGAAGTGATGTACGGACACGATGGTTTTGCAGGCGAATTGGGGCATGTAACTGTAGAATATGATGGACGATTGTGTGGTTGTGGCCGCAAAGGATGTTTAGAAACCTATACGTCAGCTACAGGAATTGTACGCACAGCGGTAGAACGTCTGGGCAGCTATAAAGGAGAGACAATGTTACGCATCCAAGAAACACTAAGTGCCCAAACTATTGCCTATTGTGCAGAAAATGGGGATAAATTGGCCTTGGAAATTTTTGACTTAACGGCTAAAAAATTGGGCCGAAGCCTAGCCAATGTGGTTGCTATTACAAGTCCTTCATTGATTGTTTTGTTTGGAGGGCTGGCCAAATCTGGTGCTCTTATTTTGGAGCCGACTCGACGTTATATGGAGGAGAGTTTGTTGAATATATTTAAGAACAAAGTGGTGTTGGCGTTATCTACCATCCCTGAAAATGATGCCGCTATATTGGGCACTGCTGCCTTGGTATGGAAACATCAATAGTGGTAGGGGTGTATTGCAATACGCCCCTACTACGCTTGTCACCATTCCATATTGGGGTAGGCGCGTTGCATCCATTGCATTTCTGCCAAAATTAGTCCCATTTGCTCGGAGTGGCGACCTTGCTTACCGCCTTTTTGCATCCAACTATCTTTGGGACGCTCTAGGGTAGCTTCCTTGAGAATGGCCTCTACTCGTTCTAACCAAAGCACCTTTACAGCAGCCAAATCCACTCCAACCCCCGCTTCTTGCATGGCTTGGTCTATTTCATCAGCCTCAAACAACTCCCCTGTATAGGGCCAGAGTTCATCAATAGCTGCTTGCATTTTTTGGTGGCTTTCTTCTGTACCATCCCCTAAACGAATCACCCATTCTGCACTGTATCGGTAGTGATAATTGAGTTCTTTGATGGCCTTCTCTGCTATGGCTACCAGTTGTTGGTCTGTGCTGTTGCACAAAGCTGCATAAAAGTGATAGTTAAAACTATCAAATAAAAATTGACGAGCAATAGTATCTGCAAAATTACCATTGGCTTGCTCTACCAACAATACATTCTTAAAATCGCGAATGTCACGCAAGAACGCCAAATCATCTTCGGATCGGCCTTTGCCCTCTACTTCGGCAGCATATTGCAACAAGGAGCGTGAATGCCCTACCAAATCCAAAGCAATATTGGTCAATCCAATATCCGTTTCCAAGTTGGGACCATGCCCACACCACTCCGAAACTCGATGCCCCAAAATCAGGGCATTATCTGCAATACGCAAAACGTATTCTAATAAAAGTTCTTTATGTTCCACTGGTATTATGTTTGTATTTTTTCTGATAATTTGCCGCACATGTCGGGGCGGATTGCCGGCACATGTACGGGCGGATTGCCAGCACATGTCGGGGCGGATTGCCGGCACATGTAGGGGCGGATTGCCAGCCGCCCCTACATGTGCCCAATTTCGTCGGGAATATCGTAAAATGTAGGATGACGATAAGGCTTGGTTTTGGCTGCCT
>CAYULH010000090.1:4768-13122 GCA_964445645.1 uncultured Aureispira sp.
GTCTCGTGGGTCGGCCTCGGCGAACGAGTGGACCTGACGTACTGATACTGGCATTGACATGGGGGTGACTGCTCCTTCTTCTGGAGCAGAGGCCGTAATGTGTTTGGACTCCACTACCCAAATGCTCACACCTTCTTGGCGGCGTGTATACACATCTCTTGCGTTTTCGATTGCCATTTGCTCATCGGCAGCGTGCAAGCTCCCTGCGTGTTTGTGGTGCAGTCCTGCTTTGCTTCTGATAAAAACCTCCCACAATGGCCAGTCTTTTTTTGACATAACTTTATACTTTTATTCTGTCCTAATACGTAGAACTTTAGTGTTCAATGGTTATAATTCTTTAGCAGCTCTTCGTGCTGCTCGTTTTTCGGCGTGCGCCATAGCTGCTTCTCTGACCCAAGCACCTTCCTTATATGCCTTGTTGCGAGCTTTGAGTCGTTGGGCATTGCAAGGGCCACCCCCTTTTACTACTTGCCAAAATTCTTCCCAGTCAATTTCACCAAAGTCGTAATGCCCACGCTCTTCATTCCATTTCAAATCCTTGTCGGGAATGGTCAAGCCCAAGAACTCGGCTTGTGGCACGGTGGCATCTACAAAGGCTTGACGCAATTCATCATTAGATTTGCGCTTGATTTTCCAAGCCATAGATTGTGCAGAGTGGGTAGAGGCAGCATCATTGGGACCAAACATCATCAAGGAAGGCCACCACCAACGATTGAGCGCATCTTGTGCCATTGCTTTTTGTTCGGGAGTTCCCTGTGCCAGTTTCATGGTAATTTCGTAGCCTTGACGCTGGTGAAAACTCTCCTCCTTGCAGATACGTACCATAGCACGGGCATAAGGGCCATAAGAAGCACGGGTAAGCATAACTTGGTTCATGATGGCGGCACCATCTACCAACCAACCTACAGCACCTATATCCGCCCAAGTCAGCGTAGGATAATTAAAAATACTGGAGTATTTGGCTTTTCCAGAGTTGAGATCTTCAAACATCTGTTCTCTAGAAATACCTAATGTTTCGGCAGCACTGTACAAATACAAGCCATGTCCTGCTTCATCTTGAACTTTGGCCAACAAGCCAATTTTGCGCCGCAAGGAAGGCGCTCGCTTGATCCAGTTTCCCTCTGGCAACATCCCTACAATTTCGGAATGTGCATGTTGAGAAATTTGGCGAATGAGTGTTTTGCGATATTTTTCGGGCATCCAATCCTTGGGCTCGATCTTGATTTCAGCATCTACCTTTGCCTGAAATTTGGCCTCTAGGTTTTCTATTGTATTTTCCATAATATTTCTTATTTTGGGGATTCCAACACGGGGCTTTTTGCCTTTGTGTTATTCATTTGGGGTCTAATTGCTGGTGTGTTGTACGAACAACTGTTCGCATTCTTACTGTAATAATAAAAAACATTCACTTTTGGTTCTTGCCCAAAGAAAGTTCAATCATTTTTGACAATTATTCTACATAAACTACTGGCACTAAACCTGATCAAAGTCTACTACTACTTTTTCGGTTGTTGGAAAAGATTGACAAGTCAGAATAAATCCTGCTTCTACCTCGTCTTCCTCTAGTGCATAATTGACTTCCATTTCTACCCTTCCTTCTATCAACTTGGCACGGCAAGTACAACACACGCCCCCCTTGCAGGCAAAGGGCAAATCTGCGCCTTGCTTAAGCGCTGCATCTAGCAAATTATCACTATCAAAAGGCAAATCAAACTGAAAGGCTTTGCCATCCAATCTAATCGTAACATCTGTTACTTTGCCTTTGTCTTGCTCCTTGGTTGCACGCTGACGCTCTTGCCCCAATTTGCCCAAGGGAGAGGTAAACAATTCAAAATGAATCTTTTTCGGGTCGAATCCTTGCTCTAATAAACTATCTCTAACCGCAAAAATCATAGGCTCTGGCCCACAAGAAAAACACTCATCAATAGCATTCACATCCAACAAGCGGGTAAAAATTTCTTGACATTTGTTTCGGTCAATACGGCCATTCATCAAAGGCGCATCCAATAGTTCACGACTCAAAAAATAATGCACCGTCAACCGACTCATATACCTATTTTTGAGGGCTTCAATCTCTTCTTTGAATATGATAGAGCCTGTATTTTTATTGCCATACAATAAGGTAAAGCTACTATTGGGTTCGGTTTCTAGCACGGCTTTTAGAATAGACAAAATAGGAGTAATACCACTTCCTGCGGCCACGCCTAGATAGTGTTTTTCATTATCAGTATGTAATTCTGTATAGAATTTGCCTGTAGGAGTCATCACCTCCAACTGATCCCCTTTTTTGAGTTGTTGATTGGCATAAGTAGAAAACTTACCATTGGGCACCTGCTTAATGGCTACACGCAATTCGGCTCCATTAGGACTACTGCAAATAGAATACGAACGCCTCACATCTTCACCATCTATATCCGCCTTGAGTGTCAAATATTGCCCTTGTATAAATCGGTACTGCTCTTTTAAATCTACTGGCACCTCAAAAGCAATAGAGCAACAATCTTTTGTCTCTTCATTAACATCGGCTATAGTCAATGTGTGAAAGGTTGGTTTCATAGTAACAATAAGTTGAGCTAATAATTTAATACATGTAAAATTCTATTCATGAAATGCCAACAAAGGCAACCTATCGGTACCTGTCATGCTATTGGTAACGCTTTGCCCACCAAACAACTTATCCCAAAGGCTTCTTTGATGGGTGAGCATAGCCAGCATATCAATATTGTTTACCCGACAAAAAATTCGTAAACCTTCATTAATAGAAGCCGCACTAAATACACTAAAAGTAACAGGTAGACCTTTAAAATCTCCTTCAAATCGGTCGGCAAAAGCCTGCTCTGCCGACTCGTCATAAGGCTCATTGTGCTTATTAATGTGTACACAATGTACCGTTGCATTGATAGCTGTAGCTATCACAGTCAATTGAAAAAGGCGTTCATTATTTTTCTCACTAAAATCTGTAGCATAAGCAATGCGTTTGATTGAGCCAAAGGTGGCACCTTCTGGAATAGCTAACACTGGACAATGTGCATTTTGGATTACCTTGCCTGTATTCGTTCCCCAAACCTTATCCATTGCTTTGTCGGCACCATGCGTACCCATGATAATCAATTCAGCATCCATTTCTTTGGCAACCGAAACAATGGTATGTTCTGATCCGGGTCTCACTATATAAGAACAAGAAACAGGATTGTCCTTGTCTCTCAAAGGTGGCTGAGTAGCAGCTTTTAGATGTTTAAGAACATCTTCTTCTTTTGCTTTGTAAATCGCATCAATTTGCTCCTTAGGATAGGTCGTCTCCACATAAGGTGGCCAGTACAAATACAAAACAACCAATTCTGTATTCAAGGACTTGGCCATGTCATAAGCATAATAATACCCCCAACTAGAGGCTGCTGAAAAGTCGACTGGAACTATTATTTTTTTCATAATAATTTCGTGTGTTGTTAAAATCCTTACTTCGTTGGAAATCGTATCTAATTGATTATTAGCTTATTACAGAATAGAAATTAAAATCATAAAAAACTGATAATCAATTAGATACAAGATGATTTTTTACTTTTTTTACAAAAAAGATAAAAAATCCACGAAGTATTATAAAATATTAGGTCTATAAATTAATTGCTAGTTGTTTTTTTTATAATCCTTAATAATCCAATAAATCCTCTATAGCTACACGCACCTTATCAATAGAAGGCAGCATCGTTTTTTCCAAGACTTGGTTGAGCGGAATAGCTGGTGTATCTACTGCGCCAAGGGTACGTACAGGGGCATCCAAAAACTTAAAGCATTGTTCTTGGATACGTGCAGCCAAGCTTTGTGCAAAGGTGCAGCTCACTGGCTCTTCGGTCACTACCAAACAACGTCCATGTTTCTTAACTGCTTCAAAAACAGTGTCTGTATCTAGCGGATATAAGGTTCTTAAATCTATAATCTCCACACGCCCATCTAGTTCTTTGCTGGCATTGAGTGCCCAATGCACCCCCATTCCGTAAGTAACTACCACGATAGAACGTCCTTGGGCTACTTGCTCTTGGGATGCGGTTTGTGTAATGGCAGCCTTGCCTAATTGATAATCTTCGGCAGGCAATACGGTACAAGCTGTTTCGGTACCGGGTACTTTAGACCAATACAAACCCTTGTGTTCTAGTATTACCACAGGATTGGGATCATAATACGCAGCTTTCATCAAGCCTTTGAGATCGGCACCATTACTAGGATAAGCAATTTTAATTCCCTTGATATTGGTCAACACCGATTCGACACTAGAAGAATGATAAGGCCCTCCACTACCATAGGCTCCAATAGGGACCCGCAAAACCATACTAACAGGCCACTTGCCATTGGATAAATAACAGGATCGGCTTACTTCTGTAAACAACTGGTTGAGTCCCGGCCAGATGTAATCTGCAAATTGGACTTCTACAATTGGTTTTAGCCCCACAGCAGACATTCCAACAGTAGAACCAATAATAAATGCTTCTTGAATGGGTGTATTAAATACACGATTGTCGCCAAATTTCTGCGCTAATGTAGCTGCTTCTCTAAACACCCCCCCCAAACGTCGGCCTACATCTTGTCCATACAACAAACATTCGGGATGCGCTGTCATCAATTCATTGACGGCTGTTAAGGCACTATCAACCATTACCGTAGGTTCGCCTTCTGTGGGTTGGCGCACGCCCTGTTCCTCTTGTACAGGTGTTGGGGCAAAAGCGTGTGTAAAAAGATCTTCGGGGCGTGGATCTTCTGCCAAAAGAGCTTGTTCAAAAGCTTCTTTTACCGCTTCTTGGCAACTTACTTCTATACCTTTTATAATTGTTTCCTCCAAACCAGCATCTAGCAATTGTTGCCACAAGATTGGATAAGGATCACGTTTTTTCTGCTCTTCCAAATCATCTCTATACCATTCCATTCGCACCCCCGAGGTATGATGATTAAGCAAGGGTACTTTGGCATGAACCAAGAAAGGGCGACGTTCTTTTCTAATTCTATCCAAGATACCTTCCAATACTCTATAACAAGCAGCAAAATCGCTGCCGTTTACTTGCACGGCTTCAATCCCCTTGAACCCTTGAATATACTCAAAAGCATCTTGAGCACGAATTTCATCCGCACTGGCAGAAATATCCCATTCATTATCTTGAATCAGATAAAGAATAGGCAATTGCTTGAGGGCTGCCATCTGAAACGCCTCTGCTACTTCGCCTTCTGTAATGGAAGCATCACCCAAGGAACACACCACTACAGGTTTATCTTCCAAATCCTCTGCTAAACCCTGTTGTTCTTTGTACTGAATACCCATTGCTACGCCTGTAGTGGGTATCGCCTGCATCCCTGTAGCAGAAGATTGATGCGGAATTTTAGGTTTGTCGTCATCCTTCAAACTTGGATGCGAGTAATAAGTACGCCCCCCCGAAAATGGATCATCTCGTTTGGCCAGTACTTGAAGCATCAAATCATAGGGCTGCATTCCTATGCCCAATAACATAGCATCATCTCTATAGTATGGAGCCACGTAATCTTGTGGCTTCAATTGCATTCCGAGTGCTAATTGTATTGCCTCATGGCCCCTAGAGGTGGCATGAACATATTTGGAGGCCAATTTGGTATTGGCCTCGTATATTTCTGCCATTGATTTGGCAGTAGCCATCAGTCTAAAAGCCTCTTTCAAACGGTTCAAATTAGGCTTTTTTGTAGCGACATCAATGGTCTTTTCTATATCCTTAGTGATCGTTTTTGACATAATAGAATAAGCTATTTAGTGGATGGATTACAATATACGAACAAGTGTTCGTTTTTTTCTAATTTATAGTCGGTTTTTATTTTTTTTCATAACAAGTTATTTTTTCAAACTGTTCTAAGTTCTTATAAAATACTACATTTTATTTGTATGCAAAACAACTATTTCCTGTTATTTTTTAGCATTTTATATAAAAAAAGAATCACTCCAAATAATGGAATGACTCTTACTATGCTCTTGAGCTTGCTCTAGTTGTGGGCTAGTTGTGGGCTAGGCCATTGAGCAGCAACGTTGTGAGTTGTGTTTTTAGGGCTTTGGGGCTCAGTTTTCGGCTTGGTTTGTACCAATAATGAATCCAGCGTACGGCTGTAAGAACAGTATACAGTGCTACACGAGCATCTGTTGCTCTCAATTCGCCATCTTCTATACCTGTTTGTATAATATCCTGAAGGCGAGCCTCATAGGATTTACGCAATTTTAGAAAAGCGGATAAATTATTTTGGCCTGTTCCATCAGTTAGGTGCCGCCACTCATTATTAAATACCGTCACAGAAGTAGGGTTGGTAACAGCAATATCTACATGCAAGCCAATGACGGCCTCCAACTGTTCTAAGGAAGTTCCGCCTTGTGCTTCAATTTTATCAAGCCCCTCTATAAAGCTGTGTGCATTGTCAAAACATATTTTTTGCAACAATTCTTCTTTGGAGCCAATATGGCTATACAAACTGGAAACTTTGAGGTTGACCCGATCAGCTAGTTCTCGCATAGAAGCCGCTTTGTAGCCCCGTTCTCGAAACAAAAGTGCAGCTGCTTCATAAATGGCTGTTTTTTTGGGTGTTCTTTTCTCTATCATAATTGTGGAGTGCGTAAATGTCAAGCAACAAAAGTAAACAAATTTAGGTGGAATTAGGAGTGGTGTAATAAAAAACCGTTACTTTTGCGCCAAGTATTCTATTGATGGCTATAATACAGTGTTTGAGCAAGTTTTGCCTTGTATACTGATGCCTTTTTTCTTCTTATTATAAATAACACTTGCAATGAAATTTTTTGTTGATACCGCTAATTTAGAACAAATTCAGGAAGCCTATGATTTAGGTATTTTAGATGGGGTAACTACCAACCCTTCTTTGATGGCTAAAGAGGGCATCAGTGGCGAGCAAGCCGTCTTAGATCACTATGCCAAGATATGTGCAATTGTAGATGGTGATGTAAGTGCAGAGGTAATTTCTACAGATTTTGAGGGCATTGTAAAAGAGGGGGAAGCATTGGCAGAGTTGCACCCCAATATTGTAGTTAAAGTACCCATGATTAAAGATGGTGTTAAGGCCATCAAATATTTTTCTAACAAAGGTATTCGCACCAATTGTACCTTGGTATTTTCAGCTGGACAAGCATTGTTGGCCGCCAAAGCTGGTGCCACGTACTTGTCTCCTTTTATTGGTCGTGTAGACGATATTTCTTGGGATGGCTTGGAGCTAATCGAGCAAGTTGTCCACATTTACAATAATTATGGCTATCAAACAGAGGTATTGGCTGCTTCTATTCGCAATCCTTTACACATTATCAAGTGTGCAGAAATTGGTGCAGATGTAGTTACTTGCCCACTCAATGCCATTTTGGCCTTGCTCAATCATCCTTTAACCGACCAAGGCTTGGCCAAGTTCTTGGCCGATCACAAACGTGTAAATGGATAAGCAGAGTTTGTTATAACAAAAAATAAAAGGTCGCTATCAGCATAATTTGATAGCGACCTTGCTTTTTATAATATCAATTGTAGTTGTTGTTATTTTATTACAATGACCACTTCATTATCTTTTTGATCCAACTCAATCTGAGCTTGAAGGGCGCATAGCGAATCGGTTCTTCTAACTTGAAGGAGCGGTGCAGCACTGCTTTTTTGTGTGAGAACAAATCAAAGGAGTGTTCTCCATGATAAGCACCAATACCACTATCTCCTACTCCACCAAATGGCAATGCTCCATTGGCAATGTGCATTAGGGTGTCGTTAATCGTTACGCCTCCAGCTGATGTTTGATCCAAGATAGCATCAATTCGCTTCTCATTCTTGGAGAAGATATACAATGCTAAGGGCTTGGGACGGTCATTGACAAATTCAATGGCTTCTCTCAAATTGCCATAACTAAAAATAGGCAAAATAGGCCCAAATATTTCCTCTTGCATCACATCTGCCTCTTCACTTACATCCTCTAACAAGGTTGGCGCAATAAATTTATCTGCTCGGTCGGTTTGACCTCCAATGATAGCCTTTCCATCTTTGAGGTAGCCCGATAAACGGTCAAAATGGCTATCATTGATATTTTCAACGAACTCGACGAGGATCAACGCCTCAGCGTCGAGCAGGCACCCCTCGCGGGGCCGCCGGAGGGAAACTACATGCCCGATACGGTGGACAGCTTCACCGAAATAGCCGGGGAAGGCAAGGGTAAGGTTGTGTTCTCCACCGGCGAAGAGGAAGAACGTCGTCAAGCCGCCCGTCTGGCTCACCGGCAGCAGGTGGTCGGGGAAGCGCTCGGCCGCACGCATCCGCTCGCGCTCGTGCACGAAGATCTCGTGCGAGATGCGGTCGGTCGGAGAGAGCTGGTCGGCGTCG